>CAZFFA010000044.1:0-14309 GCA_964517955.1 uncultured Jutongia sp.
CTGCATATGTCTTCATCGCATTGGTATCAAAAAATGATGATGCTGTTTCTGACATATCATTTAAAAGTGCATATACACCTGTTCTTATAGTATCCGGAAATGACACCCCTATTATTATAACGACAATCAGAATAAGCAGATATCCTATATTTTCCCACAATTTTCTGTAATAAAGACTTGCGCAAAGCAATGCTTCAAGAAAGACTGCTATATAAACAACCGGTTTATAATAGGCTGTTCCAATGCATGACAATATACATCCCAGACTTCCCATCGTAAGAAGATAGACGATTACAGCCTTTACAATGATTGTATATAATCTGTTCTCCTTCTGCTCATAAAAATCATCTGTAAGAAGGATTCCATTCCACTCTGTTCTATTTGCTTTACTGGTAGACGATTTCGCCAACTATCTCCCCACCCTTCTCATGTATGATTACAAATGCCTGTACAAAAGGATTACATTTTTTCATAAGTCCTATAAGATCAACACCTTCTGTATAACAATATCCTGCAAGAATTTTTCCGAATCCGTCAATAAGGCTCTCTTCATCATACACACTATACTCATTACATTCATATGATGCCTCGTTCCATGCAAATATAGAAATTGCAGTACCTGTGGAATTTAATGCTTTTGCAAGATTGTACGCAAGCGATATCACACTCTCTACTTTTTCTATATCACCTGAAAGATCCGGTACTATAAGAATATGGCTTTGTGATACGGAGTTTCTTTCCTTAACCATAAGTTTAGACACCTTAGCTGAAAGTTTCCAGTGTATATCTTTAAGTCTGTCACCCGGCTGATATTCTCTTATGTCTGTCACTTCGGAGATATCATTTCCTTTTGAAACACTTTCCTCAGTCTCACTTACACCATCCATATATCCGATATATTCTTCTCTTTCAATATCTTCTGATTGTGGAAACACGATTGTATCTGCACATACCTGTACCGATTTATGGACAGTTATCATACCACATATATCATCATAATAAATATCTGATATATTAAATCTCATATCTCCTGTATATTTTGATGCAACAGGTATTGTCATGCTTTTTTTGCCATGGGCTGATATTGGCATGGATATACTCAGCTTACTTTCAGCATTATCATTCTTTGAACTATAAAATTTATTGTCAATGCTTCCTATAAGCAGACAATTCAATGAAATCCAATAGCTTTTATTATTTATAACAAACTTAAACTCTGTGTCTTCATCAGCCTTAACCCTTTCCCTATAATAGACCATATAAACTGATATATATTTATCCATAACAATGGCACCTATTAAAGAAACAACCGGAAGGAATACAACTGATAAAAATACTATCAGAGTAAAGAAACTGTGAAAAAACATATAAAGCAATAATGACAATACAGCAATGCCTGCATGACATATGCATCTTCCTATATGCACTTTTATTTTCATCCTAAACCCCATTTCTATCTAATCAAAATAACCTTACTTTGTGAAGCAGCAGTTCTATTGCACTATCGTTAGTCATGCCCTCCGCTCTTCCGCGCGAACTTAATCTGACTCTGTGTCCAAGCACATCTTTTGTAACCTTTTGTACATCTTCCCTCGTAACAAAGTCTCTTCCTTCAAGCACCGCCATAGCTCTGCTCATGCGCAAAAGTGCAATCGTTCCTCTTGGGCTTGCCCCCATTTCAAATACAGCATTATTTCTTGTTTCTTCAACTATATCTACTATATATTCGTATATTTTGTCATCAACAAAAATATTTTCCACTACTTTGCGTATATTCCTAAGGTCCTCTGCTGTGATTATGCTTTGAATGTTGTATATTTTTCTTTCCTGTTCACCTTTAAGTATAGCTACTGCATCTTCATGTGAAGGATATCCCATAGATACGCATATCATAAATCGGTCAAGCTGTGACTCCGGAAGCATCTGGGTTCCTGATGAACCGCTTGGATTCTCCGTAGCTATTACAACAAATGGGTCAGGAAGTGTTCTCGTAGCACCTTCAACAGTAGCTTTATTTTCCTCCATCGCCTCTAAAAGTGCCGACTGCGTCTTTGGTGACGTTCTGTTTATCTCATCAGCAAGAAAAAGATTACAAAATACAGAACCCGGTCTGTATTCAAATTCCTGCGTTTTGCTATTGTACATGGAAAATCCAAGAATATCACTCGGAAGAACATCCGGTGTAAACTGAACACGGTTATAATTCATTGACAGAGCTTTAGCAAATGTTGTTGCAAGCGTTGTCTTCCCAACTCCAGGTATATCCTCCATAAGTACATGACCACCGCTTATAATTGCTGCAAGTATTTTTTCAACTATATCCTGTTTTCCCTTTACTATCTTATTAACCTCTGCTTGTACCTGCATAAGTTTCTTTTCATAAATTTTCTCTTCCATTGTTACCCCCATTTTCACACTAACTGAAACCAAATATCTGCGGTGCTATAGTTATCTTCTCTAATCCGGAAGTTCCGGTATAAGCTCCACATAAACCTGATCAAATTCTTTTCTAAGTTCCTCTCTTATTTCATCTCGCATCTGAAGAAGTATCTTTATATTGACAAGATTGTCATGACTTGAAATATATATCTCCACCCATATCTTTCTGCCTGTCTGAATTACATCCAGAAATTCTATTTCATAATACACTTTCTCCATATGCTTATCGGCAACCATTCTTATATCATCCATAATCTCCTGATTTGGCGCAAATAATACAAGATTACTAAGGTTAGATATAATCATTTTGACAGGTTCTACTATAAGGAAACATGCCATAACTACTGCAACTACAGGATCGACATAAGGTGCAATATGTGATAATGATGTTTTCTGAAGTGCTACCTGTACAAAAAAAGCAATAGCAACACTAAGACTTGTCAATATATCAAGCTTCCATATGTAAAGTTCTGCATCTACCGTCATTGATGAATATCTTTTTCCATATGAATGAAGTATTACATAAAAAATTATACACCCGACACAAACTGCAAGTTCAAAGAAAGCTATCATACCTGCATCAACCTTATGTCCTCCATGAATAATTACATTTATGCTGTCCCACATAAGCTGAACAGTTATTACAAGAAGTACACTGTATTTGATAACTACAAATAATGATTCGACCTGTGAAAAACCATATGGTCTTTTTTCTGTAACCGGCTTATAAAGAAACGGTATAAGTACAAGAAACGGGCCTACCATTATTAAATCTGTCACATCAAATATACAGTCAATAAGTATGGAATGTGAATGTGTCACATATGCCATAATTCCTTCTGCTATCATAAATAGAATACTTCCAAGAAGAGAAAGTCTCATTATAATTGTTTCTATATTTAATTTTTTCTTATTCAGTAGTTTTCTCTGTTTTTCACTGTTTTTATTTTCTTCAATTATATTTTTTGATTCTTCGTTTTCCATATAAATCTCTTTCTGTCATTACATTAATTGTAACAGTTTACTCAATGATTTTGTTGTTTTATATGAAACACAAAGTTTCCTATAAACTAACAAAATGCACCAGAATAATCCGGTGCATTAATATTTCAAGGTTCTATCTTAATTATGCAAGCTTAGACTTTGCAACTTCAACAAGTGCTGCAAAACCTTCTGGATCGCTTATAGCCATCTCTGAAAGCATTTTTCTGTTAAGATCTACGTTAGCAAGCTTAAGACCATACATGAACTTGCTGTATGAAAGACCATGAAGACGAGCTGCTGCGTTGATACGTGCGATCCAAAGTCTTCTGAACTGTCTCTTTCTCTCTTTTCTACCTGCGAAGGAAGATGTAAGAGCTCTCATAACTGACTGCTTAGCTACTCTATACTGTTTAGATCTTGCTCCTCTGTAACCTTTTGCAAGTTTTAATACTCTATTATGCTTTTTCTTTGCATTTAAACCGCCTTTAATACGTGCCATCTTATCTTTCCTCCTTAATTATTTTGAATATGGTAATATACGCTTCATCATCTTTGCGTTTGTTGCATCTACTTCTGCTGCTTTTCTAAGATTTCTCTTTCTCTTTGTAGATTTCTTATTTAAGATATGACTCTTATAAGCTTTCATCTTCATGAGCTTACCTGTTCCTGTTGTCTTAAAACGCTTAGCTGCTGCACGCTTTGTTTTCATTTTTGGCATGATAATTTCCTCCTTAATTGTTATATCTATCGGAATCTTAGTTCCACTAAAGACTGTCTATATAAGACAAACTTTATTAACGTTTCTGTGATAAGAACATAACCATTGAACGGCCTTCCATCTTAGGAGCCTTGTCAATAACAGCTACATCCTCAAGTTTCTCATAAAAGCTGTCGAGTATCTGCTTACTGTATCCGACATGTGCCATCTCACGACCTCTGAAACGAAGTGTTACCTTAACCTTATCGCCCTTTGTAATGAACTTTCTGGCACTATTTGCTTTTGTGTTCAAATCATTAGTATCAATATTTGGTGAAAGCCTTACTTCTTTGACTTCCATTGTCTTCTGCTTCTTCTTAGCTTCTTTTTCCTTACGGGCCATCTCATAACGATACTTGCCGTAATCAATTATCTTACATACAGGTGGCTTTGCATTTGGCGCAATCTTTACAAGATCAAGATCTGCCTCTCTTGCCATCTTTAATGCTTCTTTTGATGAAACTATACCTAACTGCTCTCCGCTTTCACTGACCAGACGAACTTCCCTGTCTCTGATCTTTTCATTAATCATTAATTCGCTAATGTTCGTACACCTCCATAAAATTCATTCAAAAACTATAACATTAATGTTAAAAAACGTGGATGGTAAAGTTCATCCACGTTTATCTATCGATCAAATACATTGTGTATTTTTTTATCAATCAGAACCCGAGTCACTCATAAGTGCTAAGGTGAGAGTGGACAACTCTACTTCGCTTTTGTTTGCACAACATATATAAGATATCATGCTTTTCAATTGTTGTCAAGACACTTTTTCACTATACCCAGAAGTTCACCTTTCATATCCGGATTTTCTGCTATAAGCTCATCTATCTGATTTACCTTTTCTGCACGTACGGATTCATTGTATTCTATACGCTCACGAAGCATCTGACGCCTTTGATTAAGTTCATGTCTTACTTCTACCATTTCTTTGTCATCGACAATGGCTATTGCATGACTTATCCATATATCTCTGTCAACAACTGCATATTCTTTAAGCATGTCTACAAGGCATGTGTTGTTGAAATTGAGCTTATCGGTATTTTCCTTGAACCTCCGCTCATATTCCTTCATTCTGCAATACTCATTCCATGTCTTTTCAAAATCAAGAGCATTTTTTACTCCGAATTTTTCACAGTTATAATCAAGCATATTTATATTGTTTACATATTTAATTTTTACTTTGTTGAGAAGATGTATTGCCTTATTGATTTTTTTCTCTGTTAAAACTACGTCTTTTCTGTTTTTGCCGGACTCAACAAAAAGGACTGTCGCTGAAACGGCTGCAAGTAAAACTACACCTAAATATGGCATGGTCATATCTATTTTAAATGTATAATATATGACAGCCAGCAATACCATTAAGGAAATTATCAATACCACCAGGATTTTAGACATGGATTTTACTGCATTCTGCTTGCTTACAGTTTCTCTTCTATTCTTATAAAGGTTCTTTTTTTCTTTATTAAGATTATTTATATCACTTTCTATAGCTCTTTGATATGCTTCTGCATCATACATTTTCTTTATTTCATCAACAAGCTGATCCTCATATGGTTCAAGACGTCTGACTTCTGCATCAGATATAGTAAGGGTACGGTTTTTATATTTATTTCTCTCATTTGTGAGATTGACAATATTTTTGCAGATATCGACAAGCTCTTTTCTCTCATCACCATCTATACGGTCTATCTTTTGTATATCAGTAAGATAAGATGTAACTTTTTCATATTCTTTTTTGGCATCGTCTATCATATGATCCAGCTCTGCAACCGCTTCACAATTGTCACTTACAAATCTTTTCTTCTCCGCATATGATACCGGAACAGACTTTTCCTGAATCAGCTCTGACTCATTAAGTTCCTCTGTTTCAGTATTTTGATCGTCCGCTTTCTGTATGTCATCATCTTCAATAGGTTCATCAGATATATCATTTATATCATCTGTACTCTTTTTTCTCCATCTATCCCAAAATGCCATATGCCCTCCTACGTCATTTACAGTATTGATTACATCCCATTTTTAAATGCCCCTTCGGTGCATGAAACTATAATATTATCTGTTTTTCTTTGGCGCATAGTCTGACAGCAGGTGTCAGACTTGCGATTGTACTGTTGTCCGATATTCATTCTTCCACTCACGCAGGTAGGAATTTAGTTTGTCATAGTATTCTTCCATATGACCTGATTTCAATGTATCTCCAAGTCTTTTAATACGTTTTACTTCTTTTGATACTTCTACAATTTCGCTTGTATCTGTATAAATTCTCTCTATGCCTTTTAGCTTTGAGGCATCAATATTAAGTTTTCTGATACCCTGCTCGTATAACTTTTTGTCACCTGTGAGTCTTAAAGCATATATGTATTGTCTTAATGTTTCTTCTGAAAGATTTTTCTCATATGCATGTTCAAATGATATTGCAGCACGTCTGACATCATCAAGCAGTGCATAGGCAACACCCATATTGTGATATATCTCACCGTATTCTTTTATATCGGCATTCAGCATATCATCACTCTTAAGTATATGCTCATATTCCTCTATCGCCATCTGATAATAACCGCATCTCATATAATTGTCAGCCTTGATCTTTTGTCTTCCGCGCAGTGGAAGATTGGCTGTTTCGTCCATCATAATAATCACAGCTGCAGCACAATGTTACAACTATATCTTTAAGATTATTGTGATCGTCGATCATATTTTCAATTTTCTTAGCTGTCTTATCCATACCAAGCTCTGTACGAAGCCAGTCTGCAAATGATCTTTCAAATACTTCTTCCTGCATCATGTATATATTGTGACGTATATAATAACACACCTCTTCTATTGTATATACATTTGTATCTGTCAATTTAAAATGATATGGCTTTTGTGCCACTTTTTCACTGCATTGTATCAATCTTCCCATAACAAACTCCATTCTTACACAGTAATGTGTGTCTCCCAGATTCGATTGCTTGAAGGACAAAATTCACCAAAGCCATTGTCCTTAAGTGTCACTATACACGTCTCTCTGTCTGCAAATCTTATTCTTATTGTAAATCTTGTCATCTTGTTTTCTCTTCCGGCAAATGCACTTAAGGATAACATATGTGATTTAAATTCATGCTTAAGAACATTTCTTGCAGTTATCTGTATTTCCTCTTCATCATCGGGTATAACGTCTATACTTGTATCAACTTCACTCCACAATGTACCTGCCTTTGCAAGAACCTTTTCCTGAAATTCGGCATTATGATATACCCTTATTGATATATCACTTATTATCATCTCTTCATCAAGGAATATCACATCTGACAGTTTTCCTATACCGGATAATTCTCTTGCAGCATAACATGCTCCCCTTGTAAAAAGGTTCTGTCCACGAAAGACTCTTCTTCCATTGCACAGTCTTGTCAATGCTTCATCTGCCCAATTACCCTCAAATCCTTTTCCTGTCACATATATTGTAGTAACCATCTGCTTATGAAGCACTGTATTGGCCACATTGATAAATGCGTATTTCATATAATCGTCTGTCTCTGTAAGTATCATCGGAGCTGACATTACATCTGACAGATCCTTCTGAGATACCCCGACTATATAAGGCATACTTCTTCTGTCGATATTGATCTGTGAATACTTAAGTCCCTCACTGTCATATTCAAAAAGTCCGACATTGTTGATCCAAAGCTCTTTTGCCTGGCTGATCGCATAGTACATATAACTCTGCTTATGATTCTGAATAACGAGTCTGTCACTTCCTATCCCAAGTTCACCACATACAGCTTTCAGACTCTCTGTAAGCTCAGGTGTTTTTTCTGTAACAGATATAACAAGTTTGCGTATGGTGTTATTTGGATAATATTCCTTAAGCATACTAAGTTCTTTTACTATAAATCTCTTAAGCACTTCTCTGCTCTTGAAAGTATATCCGTCTATCTCAAATTTATCTGATTCACACACTCTTCCAAGGATATTGTCTATCTTCACAAATCCTTCTTCCGGCTCCATAGCTTCCTTACCCCAGAGCCATATACTTTCTTTGGGATTTACCGCCATAACCATAGGAATCTCATATTCTCTTTCTTCACCTGTTGTCTTTCCTATAGGAACCGGTTCATATCTTTTGAAATCAAAACATGTTATCTGGGTTACAGTTCCTCCAAGATCAAGTCCAACCAAAAGGTTTCTCTCTTCACTCATATACTCCTCCAAGCCATAGACTACAGCATTTTGAACAGCTTCTTCTCTGTTTCACGTCTTCTGGCGTATTCTTCCATCATCTCTATAAGTGTTGCATCGTCATTTATTTCTTTGGCAATAAGCATCAGATTGATTGTCTGATATCTGCTGCTCGCCCTTCGGTCATCCATTGTTTCATCAAAATGAATATCTGACTGCTTAGTTTCGTTTTCACTATCACTTCCTGTTTCAGTTATATAATACTGTAAATGTTCATCCTGAAACATAACGAATGATTTTACTCTTATTCCCTCATAAACATCATTCATGGTTTCCGTAACAAACTCTGCATCCTTATCTTCCGATGTTATTTTATAATGTATCTGAACCTCATGTTTTGGATCAGCTATATACTCTACATAATGTTCATCCATGATACTGATAGGCAGTGGAAACTGCTCATAAAAATTCTTAAAAAAAGGAAAAATTATATTCTTTTCATATAACACATTCAGATTGTAATCGGCAAAGTTCTTTTCATCCTCTGTAAGGCTTTTCTTATTGCTGAAATGTTTTAAAACTGCAATAAGGCATGGCATATTTTCCTGTGTTCTTACTTCCTGATAAAATATGTCAAATATCTTGTCTGGGATAATCCAGTTTTTCAAAAGATAATTATATGCATTCATCTTAAGAAAAGCCTGAATAAGTCTCTTATTGGTTCCTGTCTCATAATAACTGTAAAATACTTCGTATGCCTCCGGCACTATCTCCTCTGTAAATACAGCCTGTGCAATTATCCGTTCTTCATAATCTTTGTCTTCAAAATCAAACCCGTGTGCTACCTGCCACACCTGTACCATTTCCCGGATACCTGCTGAAAAGTATCTGCACAGATATCTAAGCACATTCTCATCAAATTTGCCCGCCTTAAATATATGCCATGCAAGTTTTATAAGACTTTTATCTTCAACTTCAATCTTTCTTTTAAATGTGTCTGAAGATATCTGAAGAAGTCTTTTAGCTGATACTTTGTCATATCCATAAAGAAGTATTCCTTCCATAGCCTTATCATAGCAATGACGTACAGCACAATATTCTATAAACTGACCTCTGTCTGAACTGCTTATCTGTGACCAGTCAAGCGACTTCAAGGAAGCATCGAGCAGATCACCCTCAAAATTGTCATAATAATATCTTACAAGTGTAGCGAATACCTTTCTTCTATGTATATCACTTATCTCCGGAATCTCTATAACTCTCTTTCGTACATCCGTTACAACAGGTCCCATCTGGTGGAAATTTTCTGCCCTGTCATATAGATAAAGAAGAAGTCTTTTGTCTTTTTTATTAAACTCAAAACATCTGTCTGCAAGATGATCCAGATTAACCATCTTCTTAATGGTATAATCTATTGACATCGAATACCTGTTGTCAAGCGCATCTGCAAGGAATATTCTTGAATTTTCTGTAAATATATGAACTATTGCCCTGCCATTCACCAACGGAACAAATTCCTCTTCCTTAAGCTCTCTGTGTCGTATATATACACCAACAATGTCTTTATTGCAGCATTTAATTTCCTGACAGAACATAATATCAGGAAGTTTTGCAGCAATCTTTTCATCAACACATTCTTCATTGATAAATTCCTCATATATCACCTGAAGATTCTCACTTATACGACCTGCCATAAGCTGACTGAAACAAAATTCTTTCATTATATCAGAATATGCCTCATATGTTTCCGAATCCATATTCTTATTGTTGATAATATAAGCATATAACATTGCCTTCTTTACTACCGTAAGATGGTTGTCATACAAAAAGTACAGAAGCACTGAATGATTCAGACGTATTTCCTTTGTCTCATCTATCGAATACATATAATATTCATACAGATCTGTTATCTTCAGATTATGTTCAATTCCAAGACTGTACCACTGGAATGCTTCTTCGGATGTACACTGTCCTTTCATCAATGTTCTGCATATAAAGGCAAGAGTTTCCTCTTCTTTGTATCTGTCATATATAGCGCACAGATCTTCAAATATTATCCTTGAATAACTCTTAAGTCTTCCTGCAAGATATACATATCTGAGTGCAAGCTCCTTCTCTACATACTTTTCACGACATCCCCAGTGAAGGCATCTGATAACCGCAGGATTAAGTTCCTTTAATAACTCAGGGACTGCATTGAGCGCATCACATACTTCCATGTACAAAACCGGACTGTTACAGCCTGTTGAAAGAGCAGTAATGACATCATCAAATTTTCTCTTATCATATTCATACACAGGATCAAGGTACAGCATAAACCACAATATCTGCCAGCTGTCATCCTTTTTTTCATAACAATAACGTACATTATTGACACATGCATCCTTTACATCACTATCTTCACTCCATAAACCCTTAAGATACTGATAAGCACAATAAAGCTTTGTTTCATCTTTTAAAAGATTATCTTTTATCGTATCAAGATATCTCAGACCGCTATTTACCATATCACTATTACCTGATATTATTCCAAGATATACCTTAAATAGCTGTGTAAGCACCGGACGCTCATGGCTCTCCATCACACTTACAATCTGTTCAAGCTCCGACACATACTTCGACTGTTCTATCTTATTCATGCGATAATCAAGATAAAGTCTTACAAGCTTATATTCTGCCTTCTGATGTTCAAGTTTTTCCACTACTACTTCATGCTTCACACCAGGCTTAACAGCCATAACTTCTATATCAATACTTTGCCTTACTGTCTTGATCGTAATTCGCCCATAATTTCTTCCGGGCACCATTTTATCAGGATCTACTGTAAAAGAAAGCGGATATTTATTGCCTGAAAAATTATCAGTCCATACAATCTTTCGCTCAGGTACAAGAAACTCTGTATCAGATACAACATGAAATTCTCCGATGCCCCAGTTATCTTTTGTTATCGTTATATTCTCTTTGAATTTCTCCACGCAGTTGTCATATGAAAATGATGTTTTATCTACAGCTATCTGTATAGGCAGCTTCTTATGTATAGCTATAAGGAACTCCTCCATTGCAAGTCCCTTGCTTGTACCCGCTATAAGCCCTCTGTATAATGCTATATTGCTGCTGTCCCTATACAAAAAAACATCTTCAAAGTGCTTATTTTTGAATAACTGTACTGCCTCATCACTATTTTCTCTTGCAAGATTGGAGAAATGAAATAAATCCTTTATTTTGCCTGATGATACAGTACATGAAGGAACACCTACATTAACTGTAAATGTTACCTTTCCACTTCCACAATCTGAGATCACACGTATCGTTCCATTAAAGACTTCTCCCGGCATAAATGTTCTTCCACAAAAACGGAATTTTACCGTATTCTCTATACCACAAAAACAGTCTTCTTCCAATTCAATATAATGACAATCAGTAACTATAATGCCTTTCATCATCTTATGCTTACTATTGCTTATTACAAAACTGCCCTCGCAATTTTCTCCAGATTCAACTGTCATCTTAAGCTCTGATGGTGCAATTTCCAGTTTTGAAGTATCATATTCAAATATCCCCTTGGCAAACTGATTTATCTTCTCTTTCATATCTTCCTCCGAAGTAAGTCTTTATTAAAACTACACGTCATTTACATACGACATAATTACTTATAATTATATCACTATTTGTAACACCATGTAAAGCATATTGCGAACAAACCCCAACAATGCTATACTAACGTTGCTGTTTAAAGTTATGGTGTTAGCAGTAACATATTAAGATATTGGGTTCAAAAGGTATTTTAACCCTTGCATCATATCAACTATTTATAATATTAATGAAAGGACTGACCCTAATTGATAGAACATAAAGAACATTTTCATGGAAGTGATCTTGAAAAAATAGAAGCGATTTATGGTATAAAGAAAGAAGATATCACGAGCTTCTCAGCCAATGTAAATCCACTTGGAATATCCTATAAATTGCGAAATGAGCTTGCATCACATATTGATGCCATAACTTCATATCCTGACAGGGAATATACATCTCTTCGTAAATGTATAGGTGACTATGTAAATACTGACTACCGTAATATCCTTGTAGGCAATGGCTCTACAGAACTTATCTCTCTTGTCATACAGATTACAAAGCCTCAAAAAGCTCTTATAGTAGGCCCGACTTATTCTGAATATGAACATGAGGTAGCTCTTGAGGGCGGACGTTCTCATTATTTTCGTCTGAAAGAAAGTGATGATTTTAATTTAAATATCGATTCACTGCAGGAGGCACTGACACCAGATATAGACCTCCTTGTAATATGCAATCCTAATAATCCTACTTCTTCCCAGATTAAGAGAAGCACTATGAGAACAATTCTTGATACCTGCAAGGAAAAGGGAATTTTTGTAATGGTCGATGAAACATATGTCGAGTTTTCAGAAAATTACGATGAGATTACATCTATTCCTCTTACAGAATATTATAACAATATAATTATACTGCGAGGCATATCAAAGTTCTTTGCAGCTCCGGGTTTAAGACTTGGCTATGCTATATGTGGCAACCGACAGCTTCTCAAAGAAATTGACAGCCGCAAAAATCCATGGACAATAAATTCTCTTGCTGCAATAGCAGGCGAAATAATGTTTAAAGATACTGAATATATTGAAGATACACGCAATCTGATAACCTCTGAAAGAGAGCGGATATGCAAAATTCTTTCAAAGCTTGATACAATTAAATACTACCAGCCACATGGCAACTTTATACTTGTGCGTATACTTAAGGATGATGTAACATCAGAGGATTTATTTGATGCAGCCATAAGAAAAGGACTTATGATACGGGACTGTTCAACATTCCCATTCCTTGACAACAAATATATAAGATTCTGCTTTATGAATCCAAAAGACAACGACGCTCTTCTTGAGGTACTTATGGAGCATCTTCGTTAATTCTATAGAGCCAGTTTCAGCATATTGCTTTTGTCGCATTACTGAATGAACAATTTCCTGTCCCAAAATAAAATAAGCAGGTCCCAAAAAGAGACCTGCTTATTTTATTTTGACTTAGAAAATATCGTTCCAACCTGTTTATCATCAAATAGATCATAAAGAGCCTTTGGATGCTGACCATTCATTAGAACTACATCTATATCGGCTTCATAAGCTATTTCTACGGCATTGATCTTTGTAATCATTCCGCCTGTCCCAAGTTTTGTACCTGCTCCACCGGCAAGTGCCCTTATATCATCTGTTATTTCATGAACAACCGGAATAAGTCTTGCATCATCAGCCTTATGAGGATCTTTATCGTAAAGTCCGTCTATATCAGACATTATTATAAGAAGATCTGCTTTGGCTATCTTTGCAACTATTGCTGCAAGAGAATCATTCTCACCCACTTCAAGTTCCAGCTCATCAATAGCAACTGTGTCATTTTCATTGATTATAGGGATAACTCTCTGTGAAACAAGCCGCTCCATCGCATTTTCCACATTCTTTCTTCTATCCTCAAGCAAAATATATTTTGTAAGAAGCATCTGTGCAACTGTTATACTATATTCAGAAAAAAGATTATCATACAAATACATAAGCTCACACTGACCAACAGCAGCACATGCCTGTTTGCCGGGTGTATCCTTTGGTCTTTCACGCAGTCCAAGTTTTCCCATGCCAAGTCCTATTGCACCACTTGATACAAGTATAACCTCATGACCGGCATTCTGAAGGTCCGCAAGAGTTTTTACAAGCTGCTCTACACGTCTTATATTGAGCATTCCCGTTCTATGTGTGAGAGTAGATGTTCCTACCTTAACAACAATTCTTTTCTTTTCACTTATCTTTTCCATCATTTGCCTCTCTTTTCATCTTTTTTATCTAGCTTATCCAAATAATCCGGTATCGTCAACTATTTTTTCCTTTTGAATAAATTTCGCTGTACGCTTTTTGATATGTAAGACGCATAAATGATATAAGAT
>CAZFFA010000045.1:0-14286 GCA_964517955.1 uncultured Jutongia sp.
TTACGGCACTTAAAACTATTCGGGAAAGTGGTGATATAACACCGGCTCTGTTTCCCAGCCCCATATGTGCAGTCTGCTTTACAAGCGGCATCATAAGTATTGAAAATGGAACAAACATACCACTTACAATATAAAGATATATAAAACGGAAGCTCTTTTTTCTTGCCATTCCACGTCCTATGACATAACCTGCTATCGAATGTATCAAAATTGCAAGAACTATAGTTACGAGTGTGATAAGAAGGCTGTTGCCAAGCGAATGCCAGAAATCCGTAACCTTCATAGCTTCTGAAAAATTTTCAAAGCTCCAGTGTTTTGGAAAAGACAGCGCACCAGCCACATCATTTGTCATTTCACTTGGATTTTTAAAGGCAATTATAACCGCCATATATAGTGGAAAAAATACAGTTACTGTTCCAAGTATCAAAATTATAGTTAATATCCAATTTGATTTCTTTTTACCTTTCATCATAACTGCTCCTCCTTTTTATTCATAACTGTCATCTGGAATATTGATATTGCCACGATTACAATAAAGAAGATTACTGCATTGGCACTCTGGAAGCCAAACTGACCACCATCCATACCATTTTTATATATGAGGTATGAAATAGATTCTGTACTCTGTGCCGGACCACCTTTTGTCAATGACATAATCTGATCAAACACCATAAGGAAATTCTTTGTACTAAGTACAAGGTTAATAGTTACAAATGGTATTACAAGTGGTAGTGTAATCTTCCAAAATTCTTTCCATTTGCCTGCACCATCAATCATACTTGCTTCGTAAACATCTTCTGGAACCGTCTGAAGACCTGATATATATATAATAGTGTTCATTGCTACCGCCTGCCATACACCGACTATTAAAACACCTATCCATGCATACTTTTCACTTGCAAGAATACTGTTTTGTATAAAACCTATATTAAATGTTTCTCCAACAGCAGGAACTATATATGTAAATATAAAGCTGAATATATAACCTATTACAAGACCGCCAAGTATATTGGGCACAAAATAAATACCACGAAGTGCACTTTTACAACGAATCTTTGAATTTAGAGCGAGTGCCATTATAAGACTCAAAACATTTACAAGGACAGTTCCTGCAAGTGCATACTTAAATGTGAACAAATAACTCTTTCCTACACGTGAATCCTGAAAAAGGTCAATATAATTGCGAAGTCCTACCGACTCATATGAACCATATCCTTTATAATTAGTAAAGCTATAAATAACACCTTTTATCATAGGCAGTGTATTGAATGTAAAGAATAAAACTATAACAAATATTGCAACTGCCCAAAATGTTTTATCTTTATTCGTCATTTTCTTTTTCATCACTTATCCCCCTTTTCTTCCTGATATTCCTGTACTTTCCGTATAAGGTCCCTGTTATATCGTTTCCAGTCATTGTCAAAGCGTTTAAGGAATTTATCTTTAGCATTGTCACATTTATCAAGCAGATATGTCTGTATCATCGCATCTACGCTCATTTCACTTGGATAATGATGATCCTGATAATCTGACATACGGTTATTTTCTATATATGTACGCATATCCTCAAGCTCTTTTGGAATTGGAAAATCGCCATTTTTACATGCAATTCCACCCTGATTGTCAATGTAAATATTCATTACATCATCAGAATATAAATACTCCAGGACTTCATATGCAGCCTTTTTATTTTTGCATGCTTTCATAACAGAAAACTGGAGATCTATCCCTGAATTAAGAACGTTGTCCTTTTCATCGTCATTTGCCGGAAATGTAAATGAACCTATATTCATATCAGGATTCCCCGACTTTATCTGAGGTATTGCATAGCTTCCGATAGGATACATGGCAGCTTCACCACGGGCAAATGCTGTACATGCATCATTATATCCATATGCATATGGATTTGGCTCTGCATAGTTTAAAAGCTCTCTGATTTTATCAGCAGTTTCTCCATATTCCTTAGCAAATGTTGTACTTCCTGTATTTACCTGATAGCATGTGTCTGAAGCTGTAAGTCCAACAGCAAGAGCATTCCATGGAGCAAGACATGTCCACGTATCTTTATATCCGAGATATAAAGGCTGTACCCCACTTTCCTTAATTGTTTCACATAAGCTTTTGAACTCATTCCATGTATTTGGAACCTTCCAGCCATTTTTTTCAAACATATCCTTGTTATATAATATTCCTGCCGCATTGGCTATATATGGAAGTGCATAAACTCCATCTTCCGGAATAAATTCAAGGTCTTTGTCCATATCTAGATATGCCTGTTTAACATTCTTTACCGCATCCAAATCTGAAATATCCTCAAACAAATCTGCATCAAGGAAATTAGAATAATTAATGTCACCACCTATAGCTATTATGTCAGGATAATCCTCACGTATAAAACGTGTTTTCAGTATTGTCATGGCTTCATTTGGTGAATCAATCTTTAAATGAATATTGTCGTGTGTTTCATTAAATCGTTTCTCAATTTCTTCAAATGCGTCTACTGCCTCAGGTTTATAAGAAACAATCTCAATCTCTGTTACCTTTCCTTTCTCGGATTTTTCACCACATCCTGTTAGCCCTGCAATGCAGATACCAGCGGTTAAAAACATCATCATGCTGCGAAAAAGTTTTCTTTTTGCCATATTTTTCACTCCTTCATGTATTTTTTTACCTGTTCCTTTGTTGAATAGATTATAACATACCTTTATGCTATCAATAAATGCCCACATTTATCATGTTTTATACCTAAATGATATCTTTTATGGTATAATATAGAGTGATGTCGCATTATGGTATATTTATATATTATGATGTTATGGTCAAAAAAGATTTTTCTCCAGCTTACTAACAACTATTATATTTTTTAAGAAGGGATTTTTATTATGAAAGACTTATTATTTAATATTTTTCCAAATAAAAACTTTATTGATCTATGTATGTATCAGTATGGATATGAAAAATGTGAACCCGGACATTCATTTGGTCCTGCTGCCAGAAATCATTATCTTTTTCACTATATTATATCTGGAACAGGCACTCTTATGGCTGATGATGATAAAGGTATCACACAAACTTATTCTATAAAAAGCGGTCAGGGATTTATGATATTTCCTGGACAGATAAACACTTATATTGCCGACGATAAAATTCCCTGGGAATATATGTGGATTGAATTTGACGGATTACGTGTAAAAGAAGCTTTAAGCATAACTGATTTTAGTAAAAATTCACCTGTATATCATTCACATTCAAAAGACCTGCGTGAAGAACTTACAAATGAAATGCATTATATTGTAGAACATGCAAAGGAATCACCATTTCACCTAATAGGGCACATGTACCTTTTTCTCGACTATCTTATTCGTTCTTCAAAGACTTCCCAGCACGAATCAAACAGCAAAATGAGTGATTATTACATAAAAGAGGCTATAAATTATATAGAACAAAACTTTCAAAATGACATTTCAATAGAAGAAATAGCCTCTGTCTGCGGAATCAACAGAAGCTATCTTGGAAAAATATTCAAGAAATCCATAGGTCGTTCTCCACAAGAATTTCTTATGAATTACCGTATGATAAAAGCAACAGAATTATTAAAGCTGACCTCCCTTTCCATAGCAGATATCGGTTCTGCTGTAGGATACGAAAATCAGCTTCATTTTTCACGTGCTTTTAAAAAAATATATGATGTCTCTCCGAGAGAATGGAGAAAACTTCATCAGTAGATTATCGAATGTGTTATCAGAAAATCACATTTTTTTATCTCCAAAATTAACATCACCCTCAATAGATGCTATAGCAACCGCACCATCTGAAACAGCAGTTATAACCTGTCTAAGTTCCTTAGTACGGATATCTCCTGCTGCATATACTCCTGCTGCACTTGTACGACAGTCCTCACCTGCCTCTATATAACCTGACTTATCAAGCTTAGCAATATCTTTTACAAGTGCACTCTGAGGTTCCATTCCAACTGCAATAAATACACCTGACACTTCTACCTGCTTAGTTTCCTTTGTCTGATTGTTGATAACATTTATACTTTCTACCTTATTGTCTCCGGCAATCTCTGTTATCTCACAACAAGGCATAAACTCGATATTATCTGCATCCATAACCTTCTGCTGTAAGCTCTTTGCGCCACGAAGCTCATCACGTCTGTGGATAAGGTAGACCTTTTCACAGAGATTTGCCAGATAAAGCGCATCGCCGAGTGCCACATCACCACCACCAACGACAGCAACATTTTTACCTTTGAAAAATGCACCGTCGCATGTTGCGCAGTATGAAACACCCATTCCTGTATACTCTTTTTCTCCTTTTACACCGAGTTTTCTATGGTTTGAACCTGTTGCAATAATCACAGACTTTGTTTCAATCGTTTCTCCATTTTCAAGATAAACGACTTTGTAATCACCTTTGTCTTCGATTTTGTTGACCTCTGCTTCCATGAACGGAACACCAAGTGCATCTGCATGTTCCCTGAATTTAACGGCAAGATCATAACCCGATTCACCATAAAGTCCAAGATAGTTGTCTACTCTGTCTGTTGTGACGATCTGACCACCGCTAAACATCTCTTTTTCAATAACAACCTGATCAAGCTTTGCTCTCTGTGCATATACTGCTGCTGAAAGTCCCGCCGGACCGCTTCCTATGATAACTAAATCTTTTCTATCCATAATTACCTCTTTTCTGTCTTCTTAACTAATTACTATATTATAATTATTAAAGTGTCAAAAAGTTGCTTTGCACCAGTCACACACAATATATGTATTGCAAGCAAGCTTGCAAATACATATATTTGTGGTGACTAAGCCCCAAAGGGGCTTTTGACACTTTAATCTTATATCTTAAATGACTGTAAATTCTTTTATAAGTTCACATGTCTTATCAATGTCTTCATCTGTATGAGCTGCTGAAATAAACATTGCTTCAAACTGTGATGGTGCAAAGTTTACACCATGCTCAAGCATATAGCAGAAATATTTTGCATACATGCTTATGTCAGATGTCTTTGCCGAGTCAAAGTCGGTTACTTCTTTATCAGTGAAGAATACGCTCATTAAAGAACCGATCTGATTAACACATACTTTGTTTCCAAGAATATTTCTATATGCATCGGCAAGCTTCTTTGTCTTTTCATCTATCTGACTGTAAATTTCTTTATGTGCCTGAAGTTCCTTAAGTGTAACAAGTCCCGCTGTCATAGCGATAGGATTACCGGAAAGTGTTCCTGCCTGATAAACATTGCCAAGAGGTGCAACACAGCTCATGATATCCTTTCTTCCACCATAAGCACCAACAGGCATACCGCCACCAATAATCTTTCCAAGAGTTGTAAGATCAGGAGTTATCCCAAAATATCCCTGTGCCCCGCTTTGTGACAGACGAAATCCTGTGATTACCTCGTCAAATATAAGAAGCGAATCATTTTCACCGGTAATATCACGAAGGAACTGCAAAAAACCTTCTTTTGGTGGAACTACACCCATATTGGCAGCAACAGGCTCTACAACAACTGCTGCAATTTTTCCTTTATAATTGTCAAAAAGTTCTTTTACAGATTCTTTGTCATTGTATTCCGCTATAAGCGTATACTGTGTATATCCGCTTGGAACACCTGCACTGTCCGGTACAGACTGCATAAGGACACCTGAACCGGCTTTTACAAGAAGTCCGTCGGAGTGACCATGATAACAGCCTCTGAACTTTATTATATAATCTCTTCCTGTAAATCCCCTTGCAGCTCTTATGGCACTCATAACAGCCTCAGTTCCTGAATTGACCATTCTTGTCATCTCCATAGATGGCATCATATCATGTATAAGCTCAGCTATCTCATATTCTTTTCTTGTCGGAGCACCAAATGTAAGACCGTCTTTACATGCCTTTTCAACCTCTTCTATAACCTTTGGATATGCATGTCCCAGTATTCCCGGTCCCCATGAACATACATAGTCAATATATTCATTGCCATCCTCGTCAAAAATATGCGCTCCTTTTGCACTTTTTATAAAGATCGGATTGCGTCCTACAGATCTGAATGCACGTACAGGAGAATTGACACCTCCTGGTATTCTTTCCTTTGATTTTTCAAATAATTCATCTGATTTTGTCATGATATTCCTCCGTTCTGACTCAATTTATAATCATTGCCGGCTTATCCAAAGCAACTTTGCCGTATACAGCTTTCACTCTTCAAGCCACTTAGCAACATCAAGTGCATGATATGTGATTATTATATCCGCACCGGCACGTTTCATAGCTGTCATATTCTCCATAACAATTCTTTTTTCATCTATCCAGCCATTCTGTGCAGCCGCTTTCACCATAGAATACTCACCACTGACATTGTAAACTGCGATCGGATGTCTGAAACTGTCTCTTGCCTGACGAAGAATGTCAAGATATGCAAGTCCCGGCTTAACCATTATAATATCTGCGCCCTCTTCTATATCAGCCTCACACTCACGAAGTGCCTCTCTTCCATTGGCCGGATCCATCTGATATGTTCTTCTGTCACCAAATGAAGGTGCAGAGTGGGCTGCATCACGAAATGGAGAATAATAGCCAGACGCAAACTTCGCACTATATCCCATAATTATAGTATCTTTAAATCCATTGTCATCAAGACTTTTTCTAAGCACAGCGATGTGGCCATCCATCATATCTGATGGTGCTATCATATCTGCTCCGGCTCTTGCAAGCGATACAGCCATCTTTGCCAGAAGAGGCAGTGTTTCATCATTGAGAATCTTTCCATTTTCTACAAGACCACAGTGACCATGTGATGTATATTCGCACAGACAGACATCTGCAATAACCACAAGATCAGGTGCAAGCTCTTTGATACGTCTTATAGCACGCTGTGTAATGCCATTTTCATCATACGCCTGACTTCCACATTCGTCTTTATGGTCCGGTATTCCAAATATAAGTATAGATGGTACACCGGCTTCTTTTATACGTTCAAGTTCTTCCTCAAATCTGTCAATGCTGTACTGATATATACCAGGCATCGAATCAACAGGAATCTTTTCATTTTCTCCCTCTTTTACAAAAACAGGATATACAAGATCGTTTTTGCTAACTATAGTTTCTCTTACCATATTTCTTATAACATCTGTATTTCTAAGTCGTCTTAATCTTATCATTGTATTTTCCATCCTTTTATCTTTATTAACATCTGTTTCTCAATTGATTAAGCAATATTTTGACAATTCATCTATCAAATGTTCTATATCACATTGCACCGGTACACAGTCAGCGTGTATCCCATATTTTTCTAAAGCCTCTGCAGTAATCTGACCGATTGCACCTATTGTGACATGCTTGTCTTTTCTCCCCTTTTCCCATGATTCAGCCATGTCACTTCCAAGTTCATTTACAAATGCTTCTACACCTGATGCACTTGCAAATGTTATTATATCAAAATCGTCAAGATAGTCCCAGTTTTCCGTTCTGAAACCTTTTACATCATATATCGGAATAACAGTTGAATCAATACCTTTAGAGTTGATTATTTCAACCATCTCTTTACTGCTTTTTTCTGCCCTTGGAATCAGAACCTTTTCGCCATCTCCTACAACTTCTGTAAGACCTTCGGCAAGCGACTTTGTCGTATAATGTTCCGGCATATAATCAGCCGTAAATCCCATCTTTTTGAGCATATCCCTTGTTCCGCTTCCAACTACAGCAAACTTAATATCTGACAATCTTCTGTAATCTATAACACATTTTTTCATTCTGTCAAAGAATAATGAGATACTGTTCTGGCTTGTAAAAACGATCCAGCTATACTTCTCGATTTTATTAAGTTCTTCTTCAAGCTCCTGCATATAAGCTGTCGGCACAACTTTCATATCAAGTACAGAATATACACTTGCACCTTTTTCTTCAAGCTTAAGACGCATCTTTTCACGAAGAAGTTTTGTTCCAACTATTCCGATTTTTTTACCTGCAAAGCTTCCTATATCATCTGAAATAAAATCATACTCTGCCGTAGCTCCGACAACTATTATTGCCGGCGAAGTTATACCGATTTCATTAACCCTTTGTACAATATTATCAAGAGTGCCCTTAACAACCTGCTGTGACGGCATCGTACCATTGGATATAACCACAACAGGTGTATCGGAGTTCTCCCCTTCTCCAGCAAGCCTTTTAACTATATCGCCAAGATGTGAAAGTCCCATAAGATATATGGATGTACCTTCTTCCCTGTGTATATGATTCAGGGAATTTGCCACCTCTCCTTTTGTATGACCTGTAAATACATGAAATGAACGGCTGCTTTCTCTATGGGTAACAGGTACTCCCACAAGTTCTGGTACAGATATTGCTGACGTTATACCCGGAACAACAAGAAACGGAATCTTTTCATTCTTAAGAGCTGTAATCTCTTCGCCGCCTCTGCCAAACACAAACGGATCACCGCCCTTTAAACGTACTACTTTATCATATTTTTTGGCAGCAGCTATAAGAATCTCATTTATCTCATCCTGTTTCTTATAGTGGTGTCCCGCTTTTTTGCCAACATATATTTTCTCGCAGTCATCTCTTACATATTCAAGAAGTTCACTTGTGCCAAGTCTGTCATATATAACTGCATCACATTCTTTCAGAAGAGAAAGACCTTTGCATGTAATAAGTCCCGGATGCCCAGGACCTGCGCCAACCAGATATACCATATCTTATACTCCTGTTCTTTATATATTAAGATGTTGGGGGCAAAAGGTCTTTTTACCCTTGCATCACATTTATTCACATAGTTTATCAACAAGTTCTTTCCACCTGTCACTATCGCCCTGTACTATTTTTCGTACAACGCCTTTTTCTGTATCAGTCACAAGTCTTATCTCAAGCTTATCATCTTTTATATCTGACCAAACTCCTATAGGCTCATGACAGCCTGCATTGAGTTTCGTAAGGACTGCCCTTTCTACCTCGAGATTTTTATATGAATCAACATCAGATATATCTGCCACAAGTTTAGATGCTTTTGAAGCTTCCTTAGTTTCTATTGCGATTATTGCCTGACCAGCCGCCGGAATCATCTCATCTATCGTAAGATATCTGTATTCAAGCCCGCTGTCACGAGCAAGCTCCTGTCTTTCAATACCTGCCGCCGCAAGTATTATCGCATCATATTTATCTTCCTTCAGCTTATCAAGTCTGGTTCCGATGTTCCCTCTAAGTTCAAGACATTCTGCATTCGGGTAAATCTCTTTAATCTGACATCTTCTTCTAAGACTTCCCGTTCCTATAGTAAATTTGTCATCCGGATTAAATACCCTGCCTTTTTTGTATATAAGTACGTCTTTCGGACACGCTCTTTTAAGCGTACCAGCTATAGTAAGTCCCTCTTTACATGGATTAGGCATATCTTTTGCACTATGCACCGCAATATCTATCGTTCCATCAATAAGTGCCTGCTCGATTTCTTCTACAAATACTGCCTTTCCACCAAAAGATGTAATAGGTACATTTGTCTTTTTATCTCCCATTGTAGTAAGAATCACTTTTTTATAATTGTATTCGGGATGCTTTTTCTTGAGCTCATCTATAACCATATTTGTCTGAATAAGAGCAAGTTCACTTCCCCTCGTTCCTATCCGTATATCGTTGTTACGCATATCTATAGTATTGCCACAATAGTTACAGTCATCTTTCAAATCACTTTTCTCTCCATCAATTCTTTTTGTTAACTCTCTCTTAAATATCGCCTTACGGTCAGCCTCTTCTGAACTGCCGGCTATAATGCTGTCCCGGATCTCACCCATATCCTTTGCTATCTTTCCATAATCATTACGGATATTTTCTTTTATATCCCTTTTTATGTATGATGCAAGAAGAGGACTATTGCCGCCTGTCGAAACCGATATGACAACATCGTCCTGCCTTATAACCGCCGGAAAATAAAATCCACAATCTTCCTTGACATCGACTACATTTACAAGTATTCTTTTTTCTTTGCAAAGTGATGCTATCTCTTTGTTGACCTGACTGTCGTTTGTCGCCATGATAACAACATCACATATATCTATATCATCAGGCTTTATCTTTCTTTTTTCAAGTTTAAGCCTGTCATTTGCTATCTCTAATCCACGTATCTCATCACATATTTCGGGTGCGATTATTTTTACATCTGCACCAAATGAAAGCATCATCTCTGCCTTTCTTAAGGCGACCTTTCCGCCCCCCGCTATCAGACATTTTTTGTCGTCGAGCTGTATCATAAAAGGAAAATATGCCATTATCTGTCCTCCCCCAGCAAATCAAGAATCTGTTCAAATGAATTGTAATCCACATGTTCCCGAAGATAATATAAAAGCCACGCGGCGTCCTTCTGATTCAGATACTCCATTTTTTCATCATTATTTTTAACAAAATCCCTGAATAATAGTACCTTTTCTATTTCTTCCACTTTTTCCTGTATAAGTATTTCTATTTTTTTTGCTTCTGAAATCTTTTTATCATTGTTTTCTTTGGCGAGACTCTTTATATAGTCCATATTTTTCAGTACACATCCAGATATACTGTCTATATCTTCTTCTATATCTCTTGGTATCGCAAGATCTATGAAAAGTCTTTCTTTGGAATCATCTATATATTCCTTTGTATTTTTAACAAGAAATGTATAATGAGGACTATTGGTTGCACTTATTATAACATCTGCCCAATTTATATATTCATATCTGTTGTCATAATGAATCCATCGGATCTTGTCTGTATCGGCAAATGATATACTGTCTTTTTTGTGTTTTCTGCTTGTCCCAACTATTTTTACATCATTACAAGCATCTATCATGTCCTTCATAATAATTGAGCCAATATCGCCTGTTGCACCTACAAGAAGTATATGAGGTTCTTTTCTTTTTTCACAGAATCTTAGTGCAGCACCTGTTGTCAATGTTCCGACTGATACAGGAAGTCTTGTCATACACGATTTTTCCGCTATCTCTTTTGCTATACCAAGTGCACCCTGGAATATTATATTGAGTGAAGCATCAGTCATATTTCTTTCTTTGGCAAATGTATAAGCATTCTTCACCTGCCTTATAATCTCAACCTCTCCAAGAACAGCCGAATCAAGACCGCATACCACATGATAAAGATGCCTTATAGCAGCTTTTTTATCATAACGCATTGATACAGAACGAAACTGCTCCACATCACATTTTTTCACACGAACAAATATCTTCTCTGCTTCCGTCATGGCATTTGCTGTTCCTGTAAAGTAAATTTCACAGCGGTTACATGTCATAAGAAGAACTGCGCCATCAATTTCTTTGCTGTCATCTGCAAGCTTTAGAAATTCTTCCTGTTCTTTTATGCCAAGAGCAAAACATTCTCTGATACTTGTACTGTTTTTTTTATGATTTATGCTGATACACTGCATCTTTTAAACCTCCACATTCAAAGAAGAAGGTAGATATAATCTACCTCCTTCTAACATTTTTATTGTCAGCAACAATCCGCTTTTATGGAGGAACTGTTACTGTTATCCAATAATAAATTCTTCTTTTGTCACATTTTTCTCTTCATCAATCCAAAATGCATTGAAAACAGGATTTTCAATATCCATAAGAGAAAGAATCAGATAATTCACCTTGGAATCATATGCAAGCCTTTTATCCTCTTCCGATGGTCTTGATGGTGACTCAGGATGAGAATGGAAGTTTCCAAGAAGCTGTAATCCATTGGCTCTCATATCCTTGACTGCTGCAAGCTGTTCCTTTGGGTCCATTGAAAAATGTTCATTACTCTGGTCAATATTAGTTAAAAGGTATACCTTTTTTATGGTTCTTTTATCGCCTTCCACTGTTCCGCCTATAAGACCACAGGCTTCATTTGGAAGACCATCCTTACAATGTTTAAGGATTTTTTCATAATCTTCTTTACCTAAGTATAACATATATTCTCCTACTTTCCATCACATTCGACCTGTTCATAATCAATAAGTTCTGTAATTGTTGGATGATCGCCACAGATTGCACATTTTCCGTTTGGTTTTGGAAGTACAACTGTATGGAATTCCATCTTTAATGCATCAAATGTAAGAAGCTTGCCTGTAAGCAGATCACCAACACCGATAAGGTATTTAACTGCTTCCATTGCCTGAAGACTTCCGATAACACCGCCCATTGCGCCGATAACACCAGCCTGCTTACATGTTGGAACTGCATCCTTTGGAGGTGGATTCTTGAATACACAACGGTAGCATGGTCCTTCTCCCGGAACATAGGTCATAAGCTGACCCTTAAATCTTATGATTCCTGCATGTGAAAATGGTTTCTTTGCCATAACACAGGCATCATTTATAAGGAATTTTGCCGGGAAATTGTCAGTTCCATCAATGATAAAGTCATAATCTTTTATAAGATCCATGATATTTTCTGATGTAACAAATTCACGATATGTATTGACTACTACATCAGGGTTCATAGCATTCATTGTTTCTTTTGCTGACTTAACTTTTGCTTTTCCAACATCTGCTGTGCCATGAATTATCTGTCTCTGAAGATTTGATAAATCTACCTCATCTGCATCAACTATACCGATAGTTCCTACGCCGGCTGCTGCAAGGTACATTGCTGCCGGTGCTCCAAGTCCGCCGGCACCGATGATAAGAACCTTACCATTCAATAACTTTTTCTGTCCCTTGACACCTACCTCCTGGAGGATAATGTGTCTGGAATAGCGTTCCATCTGTTCATTCGTAAATGCCATTAAAATGCTCCTCCTCCCATGAAATAAAGAAATTCAACTGTATCATTTTTTTTAAGCTCTGTTGTATCAAACTTAGCTTTTTCAACAAATTCATCATTAACTGTTACTGTTACATACTCTGGATTTTCAACGTTTTCATCAACTATAAGCTTTGAAACTGTTGTGCCCTGCTCGATATCCTTCTTTTCTCCTGCTACTGTAATAATCATCTCTATTTCCTCCATTTTTATACTATCTATATAATTCATTGCTGTTTATACGCAAACTTTACGCCCGCATTTAAACAGCATAATTTACCTTTAAAGCACTTTTTTGACCGCTTCTTCAAGCTCCGGTCTTTTTACAAGACCTCTGATCCTGTCTGCTTCTTTTCCTTCTTTGAAGAACAGAAGTGTTGGTGAAGCAGCTACATCATATTCCTGTGCAAGTTCTGCATCAAAGTTTACATTTACTTTTACGACTTTGAGTTTATCTTCGTAATCATCTTCAATTCCACCAAGAATTGGAGATAACTGTTTGCATGGAATACAACTGTCAGAATAAAATTCTACGACTACAGGCAGTTCTGACTGTAATACTTCAGATGCAAATTCATCTTTGCTGACTCTCTTTGCCATAACAAATCTCCCCTATTCTTCTACTTTTTTAACTATAAGATCATATGTTCCATCTTCGTTATCTATGAGCTTTAATATCTGCTGTCCTTCTTCTTTAAAACTTCTTGGAACATTCTGAACAGGCTCACCGTCATTCATTCTTACTGCAAGTACCTGTCCTACTTCTATTTCTTCCATGGCAACTTTTGCCTTAACGAATGTCATCGGGCAGACAACATCTGTGATATCCACTCTTTCATCTACTTCAAAATCAGCCATTATTATATGCCTCCTTTATTACTTCTTTAAATTTATCTATTCCGACACGCTCTATAGTATACTGGAAACGCTCACTTGGATTTGCATTGTCATCAAAGAACTGTATAGCTGCATCTGTAACTCTGAACAATGTTTCCTCAGATGTTATGACCGGAAGTAATTCCTCGCCCTTATGTATTCTGTTGCCAAAAAGACCACCGAATGAAACAAGGTATCCTGTCTGTGTATCCCATGCATCTGTTGGACACGCCTTTGAACATCTTCCACAGTAATTACATTTACTTTCATCAAGTATAATCTTTCCATCTTCTATAGAAATTGCACCTGTCCTGCACGCTTTCTCACATACACCACAACTGATACATGCTGACTCGTTCCATTCAACCTTTGCAGCACCCTTTATTCCGACATCATTTTCCTCCGCCTTTAAGCAGTTGTTCTGACATCCCGTAACACCAAATTTGAATTTGTGAGGAAGCTCTCTTGCAAAGTATCTCTTGTCAAGCTCCTGTGCTATATGATAAGAATCAATATTGCCGCTTGGACAGACCTGATTACCCTGACATGCCGTAACAGTACGAACACGAGGACCACATACACCCGGTTTACATTCTCCTTTTTCAAGTTCTGCCTTTACTTCATCAATATCATCAAGTTTAATAAATGGTATTTCAAG
>CAZFFA010000046.1:0-14124 GCA_964517955.1 uncultured Jutongia sp.
AAGAATTGCTTTAGCAATTCTTGCAGAGGCAATGCGCTGGCATTGCCTTTTTTATGCTATGTAATAATGTGCTGATAATGACTAAATCTTATAGGAGGTTAAGATATGAGTGATGAAAAAACAATGAAAGATTTTGAAAGTGAGCTTGAAAACTCATTTAAGGTGCTTCATGAAGGTGATATCATAGATGTAACTGTAATAGGGATATCTGAATCTGAAATCACCGTAGACTTAAATTATTATACAGAGGGAATCATTCCTCTTGAAGAATGCAGCAATGATCCGTCATTTTCTATAAAAAATGATGTTAATATCGGTGATACATTAAAGGTAATGGTAATTGATTCTGAAAACGCAAGTGGCAATGTTATCCTTTCCATGAAAGAAGCCAACAATGTGCTTATATGGGATAAGCTTAGAGAAGATTATGCTGAAGGCACCCACTTCAATTTCAAAGTAACAGAAGCAGTTCCTGCCGGAGTAGTCGGCTATGTCCGCGGAATCCGTGCATTTATGCCTGCTTCTCAGATTGATGTTGATTATGTCGAAGATACAGAAAGCTATGTAGGCATGACTATCGAAAGTATAATACTTGAAGTTAAACCTATGGAGCATAAGCTTATCATGTCGGGTAAAATGCCTGCCAAAGAAAAGGCACTTGCTGAAAAGACAAACAAAATCAGTCATCTTGCTGTAGGTGCTGATGTGGAAGGTACTGTTGAAAGACTTGAATCTTATGGTGCTTTTATAAATATAGGTGAAGATCTTACAGGTCTGTGCCACATTTCACAGATAACCAATAAATTCATCAAATCACCAAAAGAGGAACTTAAACTCGGCGAAAAAGTCAGAGCTAAAATCCTCAAAATAGATGGTGACAGAATATCTCTCAGCATCAAGGCACTCAAAGAAGATGAGCCAGACAATGATGCTGAAAGCTATGAAATTCCTGATGAATATAAAAATGATGAAGAAAACGAACATGATGAAAGTCCGTTTGCTAAATTACTTCAGGGCATAAAACTTTAATCTTGTGGCTGTCCGTAGCTCATGCATCCCCTGCATGAGCTGCAATTTCCACCGCAGCCTGTCTGTACGGAATTGTCTGACATATCATATACAGATGACATATCGTGTGCATATGACAATGAACATATTGCATTTGATGATATACCATCACCATTTCCAGTAAATCCAAGCCCTTCTTCTGTGGTTGCTTTTACATTCACCTGATTTTCTTCTATTTTAAGTGCATTTGCAATGTTTTTTCTCATGGTATCAATATACTCACGCATCTTTGGACGCTGTGCGATTATTGTTGCATCAATATTTTCTATTATATAGCTTTCCTTCTCTATAAGTTCACCGACATATTCAAGAAGCTTAATGCTTGATGCACCTTCATACTTTGGATCTGTATCCGGAAAATGCTTTCCAATGTCACCAAGTGCTGCTGCCCCGAGTAATGCATCCATAATTGCATGAAGAAGTACATCCGCATCCGAATGACCAAGAAGCCCCTTTTCATAAGGTATTTCAACACCACCAAGAATTAATTTTCTATCTTCTACAAGACGATGAACGTCATATCCCATTCCTACTCTCATATTATTCCTCATTTCTGCGCACGTTTTTTGTGCATCTGTTTTATATGCAAAAAGTCCTACATACTATATGTAGGACTTTTGAAGTAGCGGAAAAGGGATTTGAACCCATGACACCACGGGTATGAACCGTGTGCTCTAGCCAACTGAGCTATTCCGCCATGATCAACTCACATAAAAAATATCAATGGGACCTACAGGGCTCGAACCTGTGACCCTCTGCTTGTAAGGCAGATGCTCTCCCAGCTGAGCTAAGATCCCGCGTTCGCTTCATGCGACTTGTTTAATATACCAAACTTATATATATATGTCAACAGGTTTTTTAAAATTTTTTTCATTTTTTTAACAGTTCAGTTCAGCCTTGCTTTTTTATCAGATTAAACTATAATTATGTTTGCGGTATAAATTCTGTAATGCGAACTTTTGCCGCTAAACAATATGTACTCTCAAAGTCAATATGCAAAAGATTGTGGGAATACATAAATACAATACAGTTAAGGGGATTAATATGAATAAACGAACAGTTAATATTGTTAGTCTTGTCATACTGTTAAGTATGATATGTGCAATTTTGGAAATGTGTCTGTATTATTTTGTTCCACAGCATTTTGTAACTGTCATATTTGCAATTGTTACTTCGCTATGTCTGTCACATTTCTTTCTTGAATCATCGCTGAATTATGATTACAACTTTATCCATTCTATATTTATGGTTATTTCATCTATTATATTTGGAATAGCAGTCTATGCTGTTTCGCCTAACCAATGGATACATTATGACTTTTCTCTTGTCATACTTGTCCTTGCAAATTGGCTTACACCATTTATTTACTGCACTATACGCGATCTTTTTGACAGAGGTCCACGCTTTGATGGCTATCATGTGTTTTTCAGACGCATGAGTGTATTGTTTATTGTGATGTATATTTTTGTAATTGCAAAACAATACTTTATAACTCCTATCGTGCCACCATACCCGGATTCTCCGTTCGGTGCCCATAACTTTATTCCATTTATGTCAACAGGAAGCTATATTGAAACAGCACTCAATGATGGCACCAGTCTTATTCCTCTTTTTGCATATATGGCTGAAGTCATATGCATAGGAATACCTTTTGGTTATTTTGCACGTACATGCTGCCGCAAGGTACCTTTTATATTAAGAATACTAATATATATGGTATACCCTCTTATTCTTGAAACTGCTCAATATCTTACAAATATTGGCAGAGCTGATATAGATGATTATGTCATGACGCTTATCGGAATTGTAATCGGACTTATAATATTCCATATAATGAATGCTCTATACCAGACTATGGCAAGCAGGGATTTCATGATTGGAAGAAATCAGCAGCAGAAACATTTCTATTAAATCATATGTAAAAACAAATTTTTATAACTTATTAAATACAAAACAAGCCATGGACAGTACAACCATGGCTTGTTTTATGTTTAGTAAATTATTACCAGAACTTCCTATATTCATTTAGATCATGCACCAGTATCTTTATTCCATTTATAGTATGATCAAATATTCCTTCTTCGTAAAATACCTGCAGGATCATTCCTACCGGAATACCTATTATCAAACCAAGCATACCAATGAGCCTATATCCAATAAACATTGATATAAGTGTAAGAAATGGGCTCATACCCACGCTGTCTCCTACAAGCTTTGGTTCAAGCAATCTTCTTGCCATCAGTGTAATGAAATATGCTGCTACAAGTATAACCGCATCTCTGTAATTTCCCGTAATTATATTGTAAACCGCCCACGGCATAAGTATCGTTCCCGTTCCAACAAAAGGAAGAAAATCCACTATTGCAGTTATAAGTGCGATCAATGCAGCATATTCTGCTCCCATTATAAGGAATATCACAAACAATATCACGAAAATAACTATCATAATCTGAAAGCATGCTTTCAAGTATCCGCCAACTGCCTTCACAATTGTATTTTTGATCATCTGCCATGAATTAAGTATATTCTCCGGCATATGATCCTTTACAGTCTTCTTTATCTTTTCATTGTCAGCTACAAAGAAATATGTGAGCATAGTTGTAAGTATAAAGAGTACGAACCAGTCTATAAGTGAACTTGCTACATTTCCAACCGTCGATACCGGACTTGCCTTTATTGAACTAAGTGCAGTCATTATATATTCGTTGATACTGCCTTCCTTACTTTCAAAAACTGCCTGAATATTTTTCGGGATAATATTGTATCTTTCATGAAGTGATGAAAGAGCCTTCTGAACATTGTTGATTACTGTAGTATATACATCCGGAAGTTCCACCACAAGCGAGCTTATCTGTGATGCAACTGCACCGACAATCATATATATAACTATACCTATAATCGCTATAACAGCTACTATAACTATAACTGAGCCATGTTTTCTTACTATCTTTATCTTTTTCTCAAGAAATTTCACAAGAGGATTCGCCATAAGTGCAATTATCCAGGCAACAATAAGCGGTGCAAGCAGTCTCACTGCCCATGGCACTATGATTATAATTGCTGCAATCGTAAAGGCACATAGCGCAAGATGAACACATATTTTTTTATGTAATTCTGTTCTTTCTTTATCTTCCATGTATAACATCCTCCCTTATCTTCAATCTATTTTCCCAACTGTAATGCTCCAATAAAGCCTGCAATAAGAGCTACAATCCCTGTAATAATTGTAGCAACGGTTATCCCTGTAAGTGCAGTTCCCATAAGAATTACTATAGGAGATGAAACTACAAGTCCAATTATTGCACAATATGTATAGTCTTCAAACTTATCCAAAAGTATCTCGATAAGTTTGGCTATGGCAAATATACCAATAACTACACCGATTCCAAATGGAACAAGAGAACCACATATTGTCAGAACTTTTGAAATGTCACCATGTGATAATGCTGTTATAAATTCAGTAATCGCATTGATTATAGGATTGTAATATCCCAGGATCATAAGCATCATAGAACCACTAACTCCGGGAATTACCATAGTTGCTGATGCAATAATTCCTATAACAAATATTTTTAAAGCGGGCACTAATCCAACGGTAAGTGTAACATCATTGCCATTGCTGCCAAAATACTGCATAAGGATAATAGCTGCAAAAAATAATGCAAAAACTATTACATGACCTGCGCCAATATTGTTTTTCTTTCGTTCTGCTTTTTTGCTTTCACTGCCATCTGACGTATCATCAGATGAACCGCTGTAACGAACCTTTTCCCATATCATAGGAACTCCGCCAAGTATCAAACCGATAAATACCATACTTGTCTGAAATGGGAAATTTGCATAAAGAGATTTGATTGAAAAAGCAAGACCGATAATTCCTATAACCATACCTATAAAATATGGCAGAAGTATCATTATACTCTTTTTAAGCTGTTTAAAAAGATGTGTAATACAATAAATGATATCATCATAAACTCCCATCGATACCATCATCGTACCACCACTAACTCCTGGAATAGCATTGGCTACACCTATTACAACACCCTTTAAAATATCCTTTACAAACTTCATTGTCCTGTTCCTTTCAAATTTAATAACAATTTTTTACCATACAGCCTGTATATAATAAATATGTACTTGCAAATGACTTTATACATAATATATCATAGAAAAAAGTACGTAACAATCTTATACGTAACATTAATGAATTATTAATTTTTATGTAAGAATGGAGGTTATTTATGTATTCAAAAAAACTAAGACTTGCTTTATGCTCTTTACTTTCAGCATCTCTTATAGTATCTGCAACAAGTATTCCCGCTTCGGCTTCAACTTATTCATCTAACAATGATGACAAGCCAAAACACATAACACGTGTAGTAAAAGCAAATAATGACGGATGGATTCGTTTTTCCTCCGAAAAGGATAAGGGCACTGCGATACATCTTGATACCTCTGACAACTCCTCATCCGGTTTATCACTTAAACAGGCTTCAGCACTGCCATCAAGCTATTCTCTTGTGGACAACTCCCTTACTACCTCTATAAAGGATCAGGGATATTCCGGTTCATGCTGGGCATTTTCAGCAATAAAAGCAATGGAATCAAACTCAATCCTGAAAGGTATTAATTCTACTTCTGTAGATTTATCAGAGAGCCACCTCGCATGGTTTACATACAACAGATCTAAAAAAAATAGCGATCCTTTATATAATGATGGAATGTATCTTACTCCTGCATCTATTGCAGATGCATATAATTCCGGCGGCAATGCAATGCTTGCAATATTCACTCTTGCAAGGTGGTCCGGTGCCGAACTTGAAAGCAACGCTCCATTCAGTGCTGACAGTGTAGCTGCTCTTGGCAGAATGGCAAAATCCATGAAGAGTAAAGAAAACTTACGCTACCATAGTTCTCTTCATCTCCAGAATGCGGAATGTTATGATAATGCTTCAAGAGATGAAATCAAAAAAGCCCTTATGACAAAAGGCGCTCTTAATATGTCAATGTATTATGATGAAAGCGGACTTGAGTCAAACAGTGATACTGCACATTCATACTATCAGACCAGTTTTATATCAAAAGAGAGTGCACAGCGCAACTCTAATCACTGTGTAACTATAGTTGGATGGGACGATAATTACTCAAGACACAATTTTAAACATACACCAAAAACAAATGGTGCATGGCTTATAGCCAACAGCTATGGCACAGAAGTCAATGACAATGGTTATTTCTGGCTTTCATACTGCGAGCCATCTATAGGTGAAATCTATTCTATGGATACATATGCCAAAAACAACTATGACAATATATATCAATACGATGGTGCAGGCTGGGAAGATTCCGTATATTATAAAAATAAAAATATCAAAGGTGCCAATGTATTCACCAACAAAACCAAAAAAGTCCAGAAACTTAAAGCCGCATCATTATACACTATAATGGATAGTCAGAAATACACAATACAGGTTTATAAAAATCTTACCGGTTCCACACCATCTACAGGTAAACTTGTAACTCCGGCAACAACAAGTGGTACAGCCAAATACAACGGATATCATACAATTCCACTTGCATCTGAATGTAATATAAATCCAGGAGAAAAATTTGCTGTAGTTGTCACATATAAATATAACAGTTCAACCGGCAAACAGGCACTTCTTCCAATTGAGGGAGAATCATTTAACTCACAAGGCATAACATATAGCTTTTCTGCGGCTGCCGGACAAAGCTTCTGCTACTCTGCAAGCAATAAAAAGTGGGATGATATGTACAAAGAAGGCAATAATAACATCTGTATAAAGGCATTTACTGTCAACACAAACGCAGCTCCACCTTCATCCAAAAATTCAAAGATCAAACTTTTACGTAAAAGTATTAGTCTTAAAAAAGGCAAAAGTTATAAGATAAGCTATAAACTTACAAATGCATCAGCTTATGCAAATGTTAAATTTACAAGCAGCAAAAGTTCTATAGCATCCGTAAGTACAAACGGAACTATCAAAGCTAAAAAAGCCGGTAAAGCTACAATCAAAGCAGTATCAACCGATGGCGCATCTGCATCCGTTAAAGTTACTGTAAAAAAATAAAAATGTGTTGGAGTTGAATCATTATGTCACAAAAAACAAAGGGAATACTCTGCATAATGTGTGCAGCCTTCTCTTTTGCACTTATGAATCTTTTCATCAAGCTTGCAGGAGATATCCCTACACTTCAAAAATCTTTTTTTAGAAACGCAGTTGCACTTGTCATCGCACTTGTGCTCATCAAAAAGAATAATATATCTTTCAAAAGCGGTAATGGAAACTGGCGTCTTATATTTGCGAGGGCATTTTTCGGTACAATAGCATTGATATTCAATTTCTATGCTATTGACCACCTCAATATATCCGATGCTTCCATGCTCAATAAGCTGTCACCATTCTTTGCCATCCTTTTCTCTTATTTTATACTAAAAGAAAAGGCAAAGCCATATCAGCTTGCCTGTGTGTTTACTGCGCTTGCAGGTACATTATTCATATTGAAACCGGGTGGAGAAGAACTTGTATCAGTTCCTGCCATTCTTGGATTTATCGGGGGAATGGGTGCCGGTCTTGCCTATACACTCCTTAGAAAAGCAACCGGACGTGGAGTTCCCGGACATCTGATTGTTTTTGTATTTTCAGCTTTCTCATGTCTTTGTTCTCTGCCATACTGTATACTTCACTATACACCAATGACACCTATACAGCTTTTATTCCTGATCCTGACCGGCGTAGCCGCATCATGTGGGCAGTTTTCCATCACAGCCGCATACACATATGCCCCAGCCAGTGAATTATCCGTATATGACTATACTCAGGTAATATTTGCAGGACTTCTTGGATTTGTATTTCTAAATGAAATCCCTGATTTCCTAAGTATACTTGGTTATATAACCATAATCGGAGCATCAATTGTCATGTTTGTCATGAGAAACAGACATGTCACCGAGAACTGATTCAAAAAACTCCGGACACATATCAAACAATGTAGCCTGTGCACCAGACGGTCTGAAAAGATCGAGCACAGGCTTCATTACTCTTTCAAACTCATCAGGATGTTTTGACAGTCTCAATATCTCTGCTGTATTAACTGCATCAGCAAGTGCCGTATGCTGTGCACCCGTAAATTCATAATCAGCGGACATAACCGCCTGCTTAAGTTTAATTTTTTTCTCTATTCCGAGCAGCTTACTATATTCTTCCTGAAAATCAATCCAGTTCTCCTTCATTCTTTTAAGCATCGGATGTACAAAACTTTTAAAATCTGACTCCACTAAAAACTGTCTTATATCCGACATGCTCCATGAATAGAATATGGCATCTTCCTCACCTATCCACTTATCAAAATCTTTCATTGCATCCTCAAAACATGGTGCTCCAACAAGTTTTGCATCTGTAATACCTGTAAGTTCAGTGATTTTGCTATCCATCCTGCCAAAAGAAGGCATAACGTAAGTCTGATATTGATCTATCGGCTCAAATTCACTATTCATCTTAACAGCACCTATTTCAATCAATTCGCTTGAAAGTTTTTTATCTCCGCGGCACTGCCTTTTCACCTTATTCATCTCTAGATCAATCATTATATGGTTCACAAATGCACTTCCCTTCTGTAAATACTTTTTATAATATATTATCATAAATGCCTGTTCTTTGCATCATTTTTGCAATAATTGAATTATTATACATCGTGTACTAAAATCATATCTGCTTTTTGTTGCTTATCACAATGTATACTATTATACAAATCTTATTATGTAGGCATTTTTGTATATATAATATATATTTTTAATCGTTTTTATATGCAGTTTTGTGCAGAATAGCCATCATTTTTTTGCGCCAATCTGGCTCAAAATTGACTTTTCGTATAATATGTGGTAGATTAGTACATGTAATGTAAACGATTATTGTAGTACACATATAGTTTATTATAGTAATCCCACTGAAAGGCATAGGTGAATTATGAGTCAGGGAGATATAAAGAAAGTTAGATTATCAGTAGGCAAAAACATTGGAAGCAAGGTAAAGATCCGTGCTAACCGTGGAAGACACAAGATTGACGTTACTGAAGGAATAATTAGCGAAACTTATCCAAGTATCTTCCTTGTCGAAGTTGAAAATAAACTGGACGATACTGTACAAACTGTTTCATTTAGCTATACAGACGTTTTAACCAAAGATGTCCAGATGCAGTTGATTTAAGAACAAAAGATTGAAGAAAAAAGATGTAAGTTTTAATCCTTACATCTTTTTTGATCTTATTATATTTCAATAGTTACCTTCGTCCCAAAACTCTCCTCAAATGAAATATCGAGCTTACCGCCCATCTCCTTCACCTGATGATTTATAACATCCATACCAACTCCACGACCGGAATAATCATTTGGTTCTTCTGTTGTACTTACACCATTTTTCAATATAAAATTGATTATATCCTGATCTGAATAATCTCCTGCAATATCATTTATCATGTTATTCTTATAAGCAGAACGAATAACTGCTTTTCTGTCAATACCTGCTCCATCGTCCTCAACAGTTATTGTAACACGACCATTTTTTTTCGTAATATCAAGATGTATCAGCCCCATAGGTGACTTGCCAAGCTGTTCCCTGGTTTCCATATCCTCGATACCATGATCTACCGCATTTCTTACCATATGAATAAGTGCGTTGGATATTTTATCACGCTTTCTCTTGTCAATTCTGACATCAGCTCCCTGAACCAAAAGTTTCACCGGTTTATTAAGGTGCTGCGACATTTCCTCAACAAGAACTTCCATCTTCTTTGCAACGGCTGTAAAATCACCATTAACCATATTATTTAAAATATGGTTTAACTTTTCTTTGATATCAGAAAAATGCTTTGTATCCTCTTTAAAATACATATTTTCAATAGCATTTTCCATCCTGTGACTAAAAGCATCCACTGCGTCAGAATATGAATCTATACACTCTTTAAGACTGTCTATATCTGACTGGTTGATAAGAACCACGCCTTTGGAATCCTTTGATTTAAATGCTTTCTTATTCTCTTCAATTTTCTTGTCAGATTCTGATGCAGGCATACCTGATGCACTTGGAATATAGTAAATCTGCTTTGCTTTACCTGACTTGCTTTCAACGTGTTCCTTAACTGCAACACCTGACTTTTTCAGATCATTGGTCAGATCACTTAGATATTTCTTAATCTCATCTTTCAGACTGTCGCACGGTTCATTGTAACTTCTTCCCTGATACATGCAGTCAAGCTCATTTTTCACATAATCAAGATACTCCCCAAATATCTTTGAAAATCTGTTAACATCACTTATTTCTTTGTAGTTGTTGCGTATACAGTACAACAACTGCTCCAGAGTTCTGCTAAGAGCCGCCATTCCGTCAAAAAGCATCATTGTAGCATCTGCTTTCAATGTATGAACACCACGAAACATTTCCTGTATAAAATTCTGGCCACAATCACCAGATGCACTTCCCTCTTCAAGGCTTTCACGCAGTTCTGCAACCAGTGTACTGCTTTCTTCATAAAAAATTTCCATCATTGAATCCAACTCTATACCCCCCTGCTTTCGTGATACTGTCTGTCGTATGTCTAAAACCTAAGCTGTTTATGTATCTTAAAGAATACTTCCATAATATCAGGATCAAAACGTCTGCCGGTTTCTTCCCTCATTATTTCAAGACTTTCTTCAACAGAATACCCATCCCTATAAGGCTTTTTTCTGTTGAGTGCAGTAAATGTATCAATAACTGCTACAATTCTTGCAGACAATGGAATCTCAGTTCCTTTTTTATGATAAGGATAGCCTTCTCCATCCCAGTCTTCATGATGATATCTGGCAATATCTGCTGCCATTTTAAGGAAATCATTCTGCGAATTTTGTGCATATACCTTTTCCAAATATGATGCACCATCTTCCGGATGTTTTTTTACTATTGCCCATTCTTCATCCGTAAGTCTGCCAAGCTTCATCAGAATTTCATCTCTTATGGATAAAGTTCCAACATCTCTTAATGTAGACGCAAGTTCAATCTCATCTATAAAAGCTGTTGTAATCTCCTTATCAAATCTCGGAGAAAACTGTAGACTTATTGCAAGCATTCTGCAGTTTGAGCCAAACAGTCTTGCACTGCCGCCATCTCTGTTTCTAAGCTCTATAAGATCGGATAAAGCATACAGTATGTTCTTCTGTTCATCTGTAATCTTGCCTACCTGATCATTAACCATCTTATGCAACCGTCTGTTGTAAGATTCTAATTCCTGCTGCATTCTGTATATCTTCAGATGCGTATTAAGCCTCAATGTAACTTCTTCCTTCTCAAACGGCTTTGCGATATAGTCAACTGCACCAAGTCTGAATCCCCGGATCTTGTCCTCAACAGAATCAAGAGCTGATATAAATATAATAGGTATATCTCTTGTCTTAACATCAGCCTTAAGCATTGCACAAAATTCAAATCCATCAATCTCCGGCATAGATATATCGAGCAGTATAAGCTGAGGTATCTTTTTATTGATCGCAGCCTGTGCCTGTTTCACACTTATAACCGGTCTTGGTATACAGCCTGTAGACTTTACCATTTCTGATAAAATAACAAGATTGGTGGATATATCGTCTACAATTAAAATATTAGGACAATTATTTACCTTAACACTATTATCTGCCATTCGACTCTGCCACCATCCCTTCTATAGCAGCCTTTAGCTCATCATATTGGCTTAAAGCGCTGTCATGATCTCCTTTTCGGACTGTCATCTGAAGACGAAAAGCCTTCCTCTTCAGATTCATCGCATCATCGGCTACAAGTTGCTTTATAACATCCGCAAATGAATTGGCTCTTTCCCAGTTCTCCATCTCGATACAAAGTACAAGCTTTTCCATATTGTCATTGATAGCCTTGATATTCTCCGGCGAACCAAGCTTATATAACTGACTCTCCTCTTCATCCTCTCCCATATCAGATGCATTGCTAAGCGAAAATGAATACGAAGCTTCCTTCGCCTGCAATGCTGATGAAGTATCATTTATACTTGATGCAGCTTCTAATCTGTCTGCCTTTTTCATTCTTACCGAGAAAGAAAATGTACTTCCTCTCCCTTTCTGGCTTTCAACATTGATATCTCCGCCCATCATATTTACAAGACTCTTAACGATACTAAGTCCAAGACCGGTACCGCCATATTTACGTGTAATAGAAGCATCTACCTGAGAAAAGCTCTTGAAAAGCTTATCCTTCTCATTGTCAGCTATACCTATACCTGAATCGATGACCATGAAAAACAACTCAATTGTATCGTTAAATTCCATCGTCTTTGTTACATTGACAACTATCTGGCCCACAGAAGTAAACTTAATTGCATTAGACAAAAGATTATTGAGAACCTGTGTAATCCTAAGCTCATCACCAACCATGACATCAGGTATATCACTTGCAACACTACATACAAGCTTAAGCCCTTTTGCTTCTACCTGAGGTCTGTTCATCTTCACCATCTTGTCCATAAGCTGATGAAAACTAAATTCCCTATTCTCAATGGTGAACTTTCCTGCCTGAAGTTTAGAAAAATCAAGTATATTGTTGATAATCTTGATCATATTCTGACAGCACTGCTCAATTATCTGCACACTTTCTCTCTGCTCAGAATCAAGTTCTGTATCAAGCAGATTTTGTGCCAGACCCATAACGCCATTGACAGGTGTACGAAGCTCATGTGTTACATTGGCAACAAACTCATTACGCTCTTTATGAGCCTCTTCAGCTTCTACCTGTGCAGTCATAAGTTCTTTTTTCGTTTCCTTTTCCCTGACTATATTGTTGGCAACACAGGCACCATAGCACCCTGCCTCATCAGGCAATACAACAAAATACGCAGAAACAGAAAAACATGTATCATTTTTACGATACACAACTGTATCAAAACTGCTGCCAAACTCACTATCCCTAAGACACACTCCGTCTTTGTCCATCGTAACACTTGTTCTGAATATATCCTGTATATTAAGTTCTTCTTTCTCTTCATAACCAAGATTCTTATAACATTCTTTGTTGGCATCACATACCCTGCCATCACGCTCAAAGAACATAATAAGATTTCTGGATTCTAAAAATAGTGCCTTATATTTATCCATAATTTTCCCTCATTCAGAGGCTTTTATTTATTGGCACCACAGCAATATTTGTACTTCTTGCCTGAACCACATGGACAAGGATCATTTCTTCCTATCTTCTTCTCTTTTACAATAGTACCAGACTTTCTCTGCTGAAGGTATAATTCCTTTCTGCGCTCTACTGATAAAAGTGAATTCCATGCAGGAAGCTCATAAAGCCATTCTGCCTTTGCCTCTACCATATTGTAATAAAGTTTCTCCAAATCAATATCAAGACTAACTTCTGTGTCTTCTGTCATATCTTCGATTGGATTAGGAGTCTTAAGACTTTCATTAATTCCATCGAGGAATCCGACCATGTAAGTAAGATCCATATTGTACTTGTCAGCAAGTTCCCTAACAGTTCCCTTAACAACGTTTGAAGGATCTGCTAAAAGCTGCTCATATACAACCTTTTCTTCTTTGAAATATCTGTCCCAGATTGCCTTTCCTACTTTTGAATTAATATCTACGCCATATGCGTATTCTCTCCAATCCTGTAATAAACCCATAACTTTTTTCCTTTCTTTATAGTCAGTATTGATGCAATGCACCTTATTTATTGACTTTCATACATAGTAGATTATATCATCTGCCACTGTATCGGTCAAATTATTTGTGACATCAGTTGGCAGCTAAATGCCTTTTTACTCCACCATCATATTATAATAGAAAAAAGTATGCTTAAAATAAAAAAATAAGACTTTTCATCCTAAACATACTTTGTAGAGTTATATTTTCAGTTGATTATTCTGCTTCCGCTTAACAGCAGTATATCATATGTTAAACCAGTGCTAAATCATTGTTCTTTTCAATGATTTTTTTTACTTCATCAGGACTTAATGCAACCATTTTTGCAATATATTCTGCATCAAAACCATCTT
>CAZFFA010000047.1:0-10296 GCA_964517955.1 uncultured Jutongia sp.
GAATGTATACCGTTATACAGTAGAAAATCTTAGAGATAAGAAAATGTACATAACTTTATATATGCATACAGCCCAAGCAATTCAGGTGCAGGTACTGTAGCTGATTTCGGAGTAAGATATCCTGGTGATGCTTACGTAGATATGGTAGGATTTGATATGTATGATAACAATCCTACAGCTGATTGTACATGGATGAAACAGTTTAAGAAGCAGCTTAGTGTTGTAAATACATTTGCTAAGAAACACAATAAGCTTGTTGCTGTATCAGAAACAGGTATTTCAAATGATACACAGCCTGGAGAAAGCCAGACAGCATTGTTAAAGAATGGCAATAAGAATAAAGACTGGTACAATCAGATACTTGATATAGTTTCAGGTTCAGATGCTTCATTCTTCTTACTTTGGGCAAACTTTGCAAAGAACGACGGATATTATACACCATATGTTGATTCTGTGAATAAAGACGGAAGTTTACATGGTCATGAAATGCTTGATAACTTTATATCTTTCTACAATGATTCTAGAAGTATATTTGCTGTAAATCAGAAAGATGTTATCAATAAAGGTAAGTTTGGAAAGATAACAGCTAAAAAGGCTGTATCAAGTGTAACAGGTTATATCATATCACCAATTTCAGGAAAACGTGTACTTAGTGCTGCTACATTAAAGGCAAAGGTTACAGGAGCATCTAAGAAAACAGCTGTTAAATTTGTGCTTAAGGGTTCAAAGAGCATAACAATCAAGGCTAAGTCAGACACAAGGGTTATTACGCAGCAAAGCTTACAGCCGCAAATTTAAAGAAACTTGGCAAAAAAATCGGAAGTATAGCACTTTATATTAACAACAAAAAGGTTCAGACAATTTCTGCAATATGGAATATCAAACCTGCCAAAGAAGATCCTTACAAGATTGATAACTTTGAAAATTACTATGGTGTAGATGATCAGCTCAATAAAGCATGGACAACAAATGCTGACAGCGATTGTAAAGTTACACTTGCACTTTCAAAGAGTAAGAAATCTGAAGGTACATATGGCATGAAGTTTACATATGATGAGACATCAACAGGATGGGGCGGTGCTACTATCTCTAAAGAAGTTGACTGGTCAAAATGCAATGCACTTCAGTTCTACATGGTTCCTGATGGCAAGAATCAGAAAACTGTAATCCAGATAAATGCAAATGGTACTACATACGAAGCATATCTGAACACATATGAAGAGTTTAAAAAGAATGGAAATAAGCCAATGCTTATAACAATTCCTTTCTCAGAATTTTGTGAAAGAGATACTGAAGGCAATCCTAAGGGTGGTCTTGTAAATGACAGCTCAAAGATCAATTCATTTGGTCTCTGGATAAATGCGATATCAGATTCAGAAGCTGTAAAGGATGGTCGTGTGAGCGAAACATTATACTACGACAATATCACAGCAGTAAAATCATCTGTTGAAGCTGCAACATTTGAAGTAAAATAGATGATGATATAAAAGCTTATAGTGCTTGTAATAAGCTGTAAACGACAAATAACAATTCTCATAAATCTTTCCTAATAATAAAGAGACTTCCAGGCCATATTTGGTCTGGAAGTTTTTTGGCAATTTAAAACGAATTTCTTATATTGTAACAGTTAAGCCTTTCATTTCTTACACTCATAAACCTGCTAGTCGCTGCTACGCAGCTTTTGTTTATTTCATTTCAGAAATGAAAGGCTATTCCACCCTAAAAATATAATAAGCAATACAATGAGCAAGCTCAAATATTGCCTATTATATTTTTATGGCTGAACTGTTACCTTATATTTATTCCATTTTATAATAAATTGACACAATATATCTGATTTGTTAATATTAAAGTATATTATTTACATGACATTTGGAGGAAAAATTATGGATGATGGCGGTTTGAAAAATAATCTGATAAATGGTCTTGCTGAAGCTTTTAGTGAGCCGGGGGCACAAAAGCAGGAAGGCTCAAGATTTAATAAGGCAACAGGGACTCTTATAGTCAGCAACACCTTTATTAATTATGCATATAGTCATATTGATGGATATGGATTTACAAAAGACAAGGTATATAAATGCAGTCAGATAGAAAATGATTTTACAAGGATAATATCTGATGATGGAAAAGAGATTAAGGTCAATATAAATGACCCGGATTTTTCTTTCAAAGTTAATCCACGGCAGAATACCAATAAATAGTGGCAATTAATGAGGATAGGAAAAGAAAATGTCTGACAATAAGAAGGAACATACAATTGAGGAAAGAATGGAGCTTTCATTATTATATGACTTTTATGGAGCTCTTTTAAAAGAAAACCAGAGAAGAATGTTTGAGGCAAGTGTGCTTGAGGATTATAATTACGCAGAGATTGCCGAAGACGAAGGAATAACAAGGCAGGGTGTGTATGATGCAGTCAAGCGTACATCTAAACTGCTTAGAGGTTATGAAGAGAAACTTGGGCTGGTTGCAAGATTTGAGGAACAGAAGAATCTTATTAAGTCTCTTAAAACGGAACTTCTTCGGCTGTGCAGGCCGGAGGATGAAGAGTGGAAGAAAATTTCTGAATTATTAGAAAAGGTATCGGAGGAATAATATGAAAAAAACATTATCATTAAAAATGACCGTAATTGCAATGTGTATGGCTTTAACCGTTTCAATGTTAGGAACATCGTCACAGGCTGTAGCTGCATCATATACAAAACAGCAAAAGCAGGTGCTGTCGCTTGTAAATAAGCAGAGGACGAAAAGAAAACGCAGCAAATTAAAACTTGATCCAAAGCTGTGTAAAGCAGCCAATAAGAGAGCAAAAGAGATTGCAAAGGTATTTTCACATTCAAGACCGGATGGTTCAGATTATTTTACCGTTCTTGATGAGTACAAAATATCTTATAATACATGTGGTGAAAATATTGCTGCCGGACAGCCATCAGCAAAGGATGTCATGTCTAGTTGGATGGATTCGCCCGGACACAAGGCTAATATACTTGATAAATCTTATAAAAAGCTTGGAGTAGGTTATTATAAGAAGAAAAATTCAACATATGTATACTATTGGGTTCAGATTTTTACGGATTGATTATTTTTTATTAACACTACAAACAAGTCCCACATGATATTTAAGTCATTCATAAGCTTTTTTGCAAAAACAGCAAAAAGCGCAGCCCTCCGGCTGCTAAAAGCTCATTTCATGTCTTAAATAAGAGGCTTTGTGCAATGAACACTACAAACAAGTCCCACATGATATTTAAGTCATTCATAAGCCATTTTGCAAAAACAGCAAAAAGCGCAGCCCTCCGGCTGCTAGAAGCTTATTTCATGTCTTAAATATCAGGCTAGTCGCCTTGATAACATAAAAATTAAGTGGCTTATACAAGTAAACTTGCATGCCACTTAAATTTTTATGTATCATGTGGGACTTGTGATTGATTTTTTGTCAAGAAAAACACTTGACAAAGTTTTTGATATCTATTATACTATGATTCGTGCTTAAGAAAGCTAGGAGGTATTTTATGGCATTCGATAATTTAACTGAAAAATTGCAAAATGTTTTTAAAAACCTTCGCAGTAAGGGAAGGCTGACAGAAGATGATGTTAAAGCCGCACTGAAGGAAGTTAAGATGGCACTGCTTGAGGCCGATGTTAATTTCAAGGTTGTTAAAAACTTTGTAAAGACGGTTCAGGAAAGAGCTGTAGGACAGGATGTTATGAACAGTCTTACACCTGGACAGATGGTTATTAAGCTTGTTAATGAGGAACTTGTAAGTCTTATGGGAAGTGAGACAACTGAGATTAAGCTGAAACCTTCCAATGAGATATCAGTAATCCTTATGTGTGGTCTTCAGGGTGCAGGTAAGACAACGACAACAGCCAAGATTGCAGGTAAGCTTAAAAAGAAGGGACGCAGACCATTGCTTGTGGCATGTGATATATATCGTCCCGCAGCTATTGAACAGCTTAAGAAGAATGGTGAGAAGCAGGAAGTTGAAGTGTTCTCTATGGGAACAAGCCATAAACCTGTTGATATAGCTAAGGCTGCAATAGAACATGCATCTAAGAATAATCTTAATGTTGTTATTCTTGATACGGCTGGCCGTCTTCATATAGATGAAGATATGATGTCAGAGCTTCAGGAGATTAAACAGAATATCGAAATAGATGATACTATTCTTGTAGTTGATGCCATGACGGGTCAGGATGCTGTCAATGTTGCAACTACATTCAATGAAAAGATTGATATAGATGGTGTTATCCTTACAAAGCTTGATGGCGATACAAGAGGTGGTGCGGCACTTTCAATAAGAGCTGTTACCGGAAAACCTATATTATATGTAGGTATGGGAGAAAAACTTTCAGATCTCGAACAGTTTTATCCTGACAGAATGGCATCAAGAATCCTCGGTATGGGAGATGTGCTTACTCTTATAGAAAAGGCAGAGAGTGAGATTGATGAAGACAAGGCAAGAGAAATGGAACGTAAGTTCCGAAAAGCTGAGTTTGATTTCAATGATTTCCTTGATCAGATGGCACAGATGAAGAAGATGGGTGGTATACAGAGTATTTTAAGTATGCTTCCCGGAGTCGGACTGCCGGCTGATATTGAAATAGATGACAGTATGTTTAAGGGCATTGAGGCAATTATCAAATCAATGACATATGAAGAGAGAGGTAATCCTGATATTATCAATCCTTCAAGAAAACGTCGAATTGCAAAGGGAGCAGGTGTTGATATATCAGAAGTCAACAAGCTTGTGAAACAGTTTGACCAGTCAAAGAAGATGATGAAGCAGATGTCTGGCATGATGAATGGCAAAGGTAAAAAGAAAGGCAAATTTAGTATGCCTAAGTTACCATTTGGATTTTAATATAACAGCTAAGTTAAGAGATTAAGCTATTATATATAAATTGCTTTCAGATTCTATATAGAATTTGTTATAGATGAGGGAAACCTCAGGTTAATTATTATCAAGGAGGTGAGAATTGTGGCAGTAAAGATCAGATTAAGAAGAATGGGTAAAAAGAAGAATCCTTTCTATAGAGTAGTAGTTGCTGATTCAAGAAGTCCTAGAGACGGTAGATGTATAGAGGAAATCGGTACTTACGATCCAAATCAGGATCCTAGCGTATTCAAGTTTGACGAGGATAAGGCTAAGAAATGGCTTGCTAATGGTGCAAAACCAACTGAGACAGTAGGTAAGCTTTTAAAGCAGGCAGGTATCATGGAATAATTCCTGATTGTGTCTAAGGGGAGGTTTCAGGTATATGAAAGAATTAGTAGAAGTTCTTGCACAGTCGCTTGTTGACCACCCGGAAGAGGTCACTGTTATAGAGACTGAAAAAGACAACGAGATAACATTGGAGCTTAAAGTAGCCGCTGATGACATGGGTAAAGTTATTGGCAAACAGGGTAGAATTGCAAAGGCAATTCGTGCTATGGTAAAAGCTGCTGCTTCAAAAACTGATAAAAAAGTAATCGTTGAAATTGGACAGTAATGTCTGATGTTGAACGCCTGTGCCATATGGTATAGGCGTTTTTTGGCAATATAGGATTAAGATTGGGTGTATTTTGGTGGAGAAGAAGCTAATGGAGGATTTATATGACAGATTTATTCAGAGTTGGTGTTATTGCCAATACGCATGGAATCAAAGGTGAAGTCAAGGTGTTTCCAACAACGGGAGAGCCGGAAAGATTTAATTATTTGAAAGATGTGATACTTGACACAGGTAAGGAGAAGCTTCCGCTTGAAGTATCTTCTGTAAGATTTTTTAAGAATCTTGTGATCGTGAAATTTAAAGGTATCAATAATATAAATGATATAGAAAAATATAAAGGATGCGAGCTTTATGTGACAAGAGAAAATGCTATTCCACTTGAAGAGGGAGAGTATTATCTTGCAGATATTCTTGATGCAAAGGTTGTTACGGAAGATGGCGAGGACTTTGGTGTTCTTACCGATATTCTTGAAACAGGTGCCAACAACGTATTTGTAGTGGATCATCAGGGAAAAGAAGTCCTTTTACCGGATATTCCCGACTGTGTAAAGAATGTCGATGTTGAGAATGGAATAATTACTGTTCACATTATGAAGGGATTATTAGACTTATGATGAATTTTCATGTAATGACATTATTTCCCGAAATGATTGAAAATGCTATGGGGGAAAGCATAACGGGAAGAGCGATAAAAGCCGGTCATATTAGTCTTGATGCCGTAAATATACGGGATTTTTCAGAAAATAAGCACAACAGAGTTGACGATTATCCATATGGCGGAGGAGCCGGAATGGTTATGCAGGCAGGCCCTGTATATAGATGCTATAAGGATATAATAAGCAGGATTGAAAGTGAAAAACCAACGAAAGTAATTTACCTGTCACCACAGGGAAAAGTTTTCAATCAGGCGATGGCAAAGGAATATGCCGGCGAAGAGAACCTTATATTTTTGTGTGGTCATTATGAAGGGATAGATGAGCGTGTTCTTGAAGAAATAGTTACGGATTATGTATCTATTGGTGACTACGTTCTTACAGGAGGGGAGCTGCCGGCACTTGTTATGATGGATACTATATCAAGACTTGTTCCGGGTGTGCTTAATAATGATATTTCAGCAGAAACAGAGTCATTTACGGACAATCTGCTCGAATATCCACAGTACACAAGACCTGAGGAATGGAATGGGAAAAAAGTTCCGCCTGTACTTTTGTCAGGTAATCATAAGCTGCTTGCACAGTGGTATAGGGAACAGTCTATTATAAGGACAGTGGAAAGAAGACCTGATATGATAGCTGGTGCTAATCTTACGGACAAGGAGAAACAGCTTGTAAAGAGGCTGATGGAGGATTAACAAAATGCTTAGGAGAAATGGTGTGAAAACGAAGGTAACATTTTTGCTGGTTCTTTCTGTTATGATCTGCAGTTTATCAGGCTGCAGTGTGGAAGAACAGACAAAGACTAAAAAAAATGAGCTTACTACAACGGGATTTGCATTTAATACAACGTATACAATTAGTCTATATAAGGGAGGCTCAAAAAAGCTTCTCAATAAATGTATAAAAAAATGTGCAGAATTTGAAAATGTATTTAGCAGAACTCTTGCTGACAGCGAGTTAAGCTACATAAATGAGATAGAAGAAAGTTATCTTAAAGTTGTTAATAGCAATGAAAAAATAAAAGCAAAGTGGGAAAATGGCAAAGTAAGATACAGCAAAAAAAAGATTAAATGGATAACAGGGCGTATTAAGAAAAAAATATCTGAAAAAAATGATATTTCATTCGTAATAAAGAAAAATGGTTATATTGAAATGAAGGTATCTGAACTTATATCTGATATTACACAAAAAGGTTTATCTTATTCAGAACTTACCAAAGGTGCTTTTGATATAACTATTGAGCCTGTGAGTTCCCTTTGGAACTTTAGTTCGGATAAACCAAAAGTTCCACAAAAGGATAAAATAGCATCTGCTTTGAGATATATTAACTATAAAAAAGTTAAAATTGATGGAATGAAGCTTACATTTATGCAGCCGGGAATGGGTCTTGATTTTGGTGGTATAGCAAAAGGATTTATTGCAGACAGACTCAAGGTGTTCCTTACTGACAATGGTGTCACAAGTGGCATGATAAATCTTGGTGGAAATATACTTTGTATAGGAAAAAAGACAGATGGCAAACCATTTAATATAGGAATACAGCAGCCATTTGCAGACCGCAATGAAACGATTGCAGCAGTTCATTCTGATGATACATCTATAGTTTCTTCCGGGATATATGAAAGATATTTTAAGACTAAGTCCGGAAAGCTGTATCATCATATACTGAATCCCAAAACAGGATATTCCTATAACAATGGTCTTATAGCAGTTACGATTGTTTCGGATAAATCAGTAGACGGTGACGGTTTGTCAACTTCGTGCTTTGCACTTGGTTTGAAGAAGGGTATGAAGCTTATAAATGAAACTGAGAATGTGGAAGCTGTGTTTATAACGGCTGATGAAAAGCTTCATTATTCAGAGAATTTTGAAAAATTGATGTAACAGTTCAGTCGCAAAACTATATACAAAAGCTGCATAGCAGCGACTGACAGTTTGTGGGCAGGCTTATGAATTGAAAAAAACTGAAATGTTACAAAATGACACATTAACTTTAGGAGAACATTAATAAATGAAACAGGGGATTATACGCAGACATTTTATGTTTTATGGAAGAGTTCAGGGTGTGGGATTCAGATATTATGCATACCATGCGGCTGAAAATCTCGGGATAACAGGATGGGTAAGAAATTGCTATGATGGTTCTGTTGAGGCTGAGGCACAGGGACTTCCTGAAGAGCTTGACAGATGGATAGTTATGTTAAATGGTGGCAGATATATTGATATTGAATACATGGAAGATAAAATAATACCTGTCATAGAAGAGAATGGTTTTAAGATATGCAGTTAGAAAAAGAAATGTATAGGGCGGGATGGATATTTGCCATAATATTTACAGCCAGTATGGGTGTTATTTCGATACTGCCGATTGAGATATCAGATATAACGGGTCCATGTATATTTCATCAGATAACAGGACTCTATTGTCCGGGATGTGGCGGTACAAGAGCGGTGATTGCATTTGCTCATTGTAGATTCTTAAAATCTTTTTACTATCATCCTGTTGTACCATATGGTGGATTTGTATATATTCTTTTTATGGTACGCGGCATGATCGCATCATTGTCAAAAGAAAAATACCCATATATGAAATTTAGTTTTATATATATCTATATTGCAATAGGAATAATAATAATACAGTTTATATTGAAAAATATTCTTTTGATCTTTTATAACTTTGCATGGCTTGGGTAGTGTTTGACAATTAAATGAAGTAAATGGTATGATATATTTTAGTCTGTAAAAGACAGAAATATAGAATGTGATTGTTACGGTCAGTAATGCATATATTTATAATAGATGCGTACAGTAACACTTTTAGGAGGAAAAATATGGATAACGAATTTCAGAATTTTGACAATCAAAATCAGGAAAATCATACGAATGATTATTATAATCAGACATCGCAGAATCAGGGAAATCCATACTATAACACAAGCAGCAGTCAGGGACAGTATTATGGAAATCAGCCTGCTACAGAGAAGCCATGTGGAATGGCGATAGCCGGTATGGTTCTTGGTATACTTTCTATGGTATGCTGTTGTATATGGTACATATCAGGAATACTTGCGATACTTGCACTTATCTTTTCAATAATAACTCTTGTTAAGAAGAAGCCGGGCAAGGGAATGGCAATAGCAGGCGTTATATGCGGTGCCATTGGTCTTATTATCGCTATAGTGATGGTGGTTGGCTTTGTTGCAATACGTCAGTCGGGTATGTCATCATCAGATTATCAGAAGATAATTGAAAGCATACAGCAGATGGAATGATATCTCCGTCGGAGTCCAATCTCCGACAGAGATATACGCTCTGCGGGGATTGCAGCAAGATTTGCGAGCAAATCTTGAATGATATCAAATTCATGAAAATGCCTCTTAAACAGATAGGAAAACGAACAAAATCTGTTTAGGGGGTATTTTTTGTTTCTCTGCTGCATATCTATTAGAAGGCTAAAAAATTAAAGTTATGCAGAAGAATTATGGAGGAGCATATATGAGCGAATTTCAGGTGTACAAGGATATAGCAGAGCGAACAAATGGTGAATTTTATCTTGGTGTATGCGGTCCGGTAAGAACCGGTAAATCTACATTTATAAAAAGATTTATGGAGCTTTTGGTACTGCCGGGAATTATCGATGAGCATGACAGGGAACGGGCGGTAGATGAACTTCCACAGTCAGCAGCCGGCAGGACGATTATGACTACAGAGCCAAAGTTTATACCAAAAGATGCAGTCGCAGTCAATCTTTATGGAGATAATCAGATAAAGGTGAGGCTTATTGATTGCGTCGGTTACATAGTAAATGGAGCAGGAGGACTTACAGAGGGAGAAGAGGAGCGTATGGTTATGACTCCATGGTCTGATAAGCCGATGCCATTTACACAGGCAGCCGAATTTGGAACAAGAAAGGTAATACATGACCATTCAACTATAGGTATAGTAATTACTACAGATGGAAGCTTTGGAGAGATTCCAAGAGAGTCTTATGAGGAGCCGGAAGCCAGAACGATTCAGGAGCTTAAATCTATTGGAAAACCATTTATAGTAATTGTTAATTCATCGAAGCCATATAGTGATGAAGCAAAGCAGACTGTAAAAAATATCAATGAGAAATACGATGTATCGGCAACTGCACTTAACTGCA
>CAZFFA010000047.1:10362-13969 GCA_964517955.1 uncultured Jutongia sp.
GGAGGATATACAAAGCATTATGGAAAAGCTTCTTGCATCATTTCCTGTAAGTCAGATAGCATTTCATCTGCCTAAGTGGGTAGAAATGCTTCCACAGAGCCACTGGCTCAAGCAGGAGCTTTTGCAGAAGGCGAAAGATATTATAAGCAGAATAGCACGTATAAGTGATGTCAATAGTAAAAATTTTATCACAGACAGTGAATACATAAAAGAATTCCGTATAGAAAACATTTCCATGGAAAATGGTAGGGTTAAGATACAGACAATGTTTGATGACAGCAGGTATTATCAGATACTTAGCGAGCTTGTCGGTGTGCCTATAGAAGGCGAATACCAGCTTATACATCTGCTAAAGGAATATGCAGACAAGAATGAGGAGATAAAAAAGATAGGTGATGCATGGGAAGAGGTTCACCGCAAGGGGTATGGCGTGATAACACCGTCTGTTGAAGAAATTAAGATAGAAGAACCAGAGATAATACGCCATGGCAATAAGTTTGGAGTTAAGCTTCGTGCCATAAGTCCATCAGTGCATCTTATTCAGGCAAATATCGAAACAGAGATTGCACCGATAGTTGGAACAGAAGAACAGGCGAAAGATCTGATTGACTATATATCAGGGCGTGGTGACAATGCAGATGGTGATGAAAGCATATGGGACACCAACATATTTGGAAAGACTGTCAGACAGCTTGTTGAAGAAGGAATGGAAAATAAAGTGGGAAGATTAACTGATGAAAGTCAGGTGAAGCTTCAGGAAACCATACAGAAAGTTGTCAATGACAGCAATGGTGGTCTTGTGTGCATAATAATTTAGCACTTGACACATCTTAGATAATGTGATTATATAAATAGGTGAAAAGGCGTTGAACAGAATAGTAGGTATTTGGAGGTTTGCAGAGAGAGGTCGTTTGAATTGCCGCAAGGCAGCTTCATTTGGTGAAAGACCTTAGCTGAAAAATATTGAACCTGCCTGGGAGCTTCGGAATGAAACTTAATCCTATATGGTAGATATATAAGTTCCGACGGAAGTCACCGTTATCAGAGACACGTAAGTAATAATTATTATTGGTTAAAGCTGTGACAGATTTATTTTCCGGATAATATAAATGCTTACAATGAGAGCAGGTTTTTCCTGAATACAGGTGGTAACACGGATTATATCCGCCCTGGACTGATCAGATTCTATATCGTCAGTTCAGGGCTTTTTTGACTTTATGAAACAACTGTATTATAAAGTATGCACACTTAGATATTATTTAATTATGGAGGCACAAGATGAAAGTATCAAAATTAGTAGGACAGAGATTTAAAGAGAAACCGGCAGACTGCGTAATCGACAGTCATGCACTTATGGTAAGAGGCGGTTATATGAAATATGTTGGAAATGGTATTTATTCAGAATTTCCAACACTTAGAAGAGTAACCGCAAAGATTGAGAATATTATCAGACAGGAAATGGATGCCATCGATGGACAGGAAGTTTTATTCCCTGTTGTAATGCCTGCTGATCTTTGGGAAGAGTCAGGCAGATATGAAAGTGTTGGTAATGAACTTGTACGTCTTAAAGACAGAAGTGGTTCAAAGCTTGTACTTGGTATGACACACGAAGAGGCAGCAGTTCAGCTTGTCCGTGAATATGGACAGTCATACAATAAATATCCATTTATGATATATCAGATTCAGCGTAAATTCAGAGATGAAGCAAGACCTAGAGCCGGTATGATAAGAGTTCGTGAATTTACGATGAAGGATGCTTATTCATTCCATACTTCACAGGAAGATTTAGAGAAATACTATAATGTATGTTATCAGGCATACAACCGTATATTCCAGAAAGCCGGTGTTCCAGAGGTTGTAACAGTAGCATCGGACTCAGGTATGATGGGCGGAAATGTATCTCATGAATATATGCTTCTTACTCCTGTAGGAGAGGATTCTATCGTAATATGTAATGAATGTGACTACAGAGCAAATATGGAAGCAGCAGAAAATATAATGCCTGATGAAATTATCGGTGAAGAAGCAGAACTTAAGTGTATAGAAACACCACACTGCCAGACAATAGAGGATGTATGTAACTTCCTTAAGAGTGATGTAAAAGGCTCATGTAAAGCAGTTGTTTACCAGAGAAATTCAGATGACAGATTTGTTGTAGGTTTTGTACGTGGTGATTATGAAGTTAACGAGACAAAGCTTCGTAACCTTGTAGGCGAAGATATCCATACAGCGGAGATTACAGCCGATGACTGCCTTGTAGCAGGATATATCGGACCATACAAGATCGATGAAAGTGTAACAATATTCTGTGACAAATCACTTAAAGGAATAAAGAATATGGTAGCCGGTGCCAACAAGGAAGGTTATCATTATACAGGACTTAATCTTGAAAGAGATCTTGGCAATGTAGAATATGTTGATATCGCAAAGGTAAGAGAAGGTGGAATATGTCCTTGCTGTGGCAAGCCATCTATCACAATTAAGCGTGGTATTGAGGTTGGTAATATATTCCAGCTTGGTACAAAGTATACAAAATCAATGAATATGGTATATACAGATGAAAATGGCGAAAGCAAAAATCCTATCATGGGCTGCTATGGTATCGGTGTTGGCCGTCTGGCAGCATCAGTATGTGAAGCACATCATGATGAGTATGGTCCAATCTGGCCAATATCAATCGCTCCTTGGGAAGTTGAGCTTTGCTGTTTAAGAGCTGATGACGAAGAAACAAGAAGTGTAGCAGATAAGCTTTATAAAGATTTACAGAGTGCAGGCGTAGAGGTTATATATGATGACAGAGATGTCCGCCCTGGTGCAATGTTCTCAGATGCCGACCTTATCGGTGCACCTATACGTGTAGTAGTAAGTCCACGTAACCTTAAAGAATCATCAGTTGAAATTACAACACGCGATAAAGCTGTCAAAGAAATGGTTCCTGTAGAAAATGCATTTGAATATGTTAAGAATCTCAAAGACAGAATGTTTGCTGATATTGCAGCAAAGGTTGAAGAATATAAATAATATTTCTTATAGAAGAATATAGACAAATAGCCATTATTCAGAAGATAATATGAATAATGGCTGTTGTTTTTTTGAAATATATTTTATAATATGATGCAAGGGTCAAAAGCAGATAACAATTTGTATGCAAATATGTGTGATTGGAGGTGTTTGCAGGATTGCGGAAATTGCTTAGCAATTGAGCAATCCGTGGCATCAGTTGGGGGGGGAAAAATACCTTTTGCCTCCAATATCATAACATAGATTAAAATCATAAGGAGGAAGGATATGCGTAAATTTGAACAGTTAAAGAGGTTATATACAACAATTTGCAACAACAATGAGATTAATAATTTTAGTGAAATTTACGTGGCTGCAATTACGGCTGATTTTGACAGGCTGTTTGAATTTTCATGGAAAACAATGAAAGAATATATGTTTAAAGAACTTGGAATGCTTGATGCAAAAACAGGCTCTCCACGAGAAGTCCTTGGTCTGGCATATAATCAGGGGATTATAAAACAATCAGACAAATGGTTTTCTATGTTAAAGGATCGCAATGATGATTCACATATTTATAAAAAATCGGCGGCAATTTTATATAAAA
>CAZFFA010000048.1:0-13939 GCA_964517955.1 uncultured Jutongia sp.
CTACAACAAGAGATACAGATGTTCTTACAGAATATGTAAGACAGAGCTTAAATAGGGCTATATCGAATAAGTATTTCCCTGCCAATGAGATGACAAGTGTTGTTACGCTTGATCCAAAGATAGAGCAGGAGATAATGAGTTCAGTTAAACAGACTGAACAGGGTGCTTATATCAATCTGGCACCTGAGCGTACACAGGATATATTAAATTCTGTTAAGGAAGAGATGGATAAGATGGAAGAACTTGGTAAAAATCCTATTATTGTGACATCTCCAATAGTACGTATGTATTTTAAGAAAATTACATCTGAGCAGTTCCAGAATCTTATTGTTATATCTTACAGTGAAATTGATACAGATGTTGAATTACAATCTATAGGGATGGTGACAGTATAGTGGTTATAAGAAAATTTATTGCAGCAACAGAACAGGAAGCAACAGATATGGCGAAAGCGGAGCTTGGGAATGACGTTATAATTATGAACGTCAAAGCCAATGAGCCTCGTGGAATACAAAAGTTTTTTAAAAAATCATCTGTTGAAGTAACAGCGGCTATAGATGATATAAAGAAAGAAGAAAGAGAAGAAGTACCTGATTTTGAAAAACTTCAAAAGGCAATTCAGGAAAAACAATTTACAGCACCTGATTCTAAGAATGCTGTAAGAATGCATCAGAAAGAAGAAATTATAAAAAACAATCAGATAATTGTTGATGATGAGAAAGAAACCTTAGATGAAAAGAAAAATGCAGACAAGGATATTGAAGATAAGCTTAATACACTTCAGGATCTTCTTGAAAAACAGCTGCAGGTAAATAAGGAAATTCAGAAAGAAGAAAAAGAAGAAACGTTAAGCAAAAATCAGGCATACATAGAGATAATAAGTAAGCAGCTTATCGAAAATGAGGTAGAACCAACATATGTTGAGCAGATTATGGATGATATACAGGGTAATCTTGCGGCAAATGCAACACTTGATACGATACTGGCAAGTGTATATCAGAAAATTGTACTCAAGATAGGACAACCGCATCTTATTGATCTTAGAACTAAACGAACAAAATATATTTTCTTCATTGGACCGACAGGGGTTGGAAAGACAACTACTATTGCAAAGATAGCATCTACCATGAAGCTTACAAGAAAATCAAAAGTTGCGCTTATTACTTCTGACACATATAGAATTGCGGCTGTTGAACAGTTAAAGACATATGCCAATATACTTGGAATACCATTAAAAGTAGTATATGCTCCGGAAGAAATGGAACCGCTTAAGGAAGAATTACGCAGCTATGATCTTGTACTTGTAGATACAGCAGGAAGATCTCATAACAATGAAGAACAGAAAAAAGACATAAATAACCTGTTAAAGACAATACCTGACAATGACAGAGAAACATTTCTAGTATTAAGTGCAACAACGAAATATAAAGACCTTGTAAAAATTGCAAATTCATATTCAGATATAGTGAAATATAATCTTATATTTACAAAACTTGATGAAACGGATTCCATAGGTAATATTTTCAATATAAGAATCTTTACGGGTGCTCCATTGTCATATGCTACATGGGGACAAAACGTTCCGAAAGATATTGGAAAGATCGATGCACAGAAAATTGCAAAACAGCTTCTTGGAGGTAGTAACTGATGGATCAGGCAGAACAGTTGAGAAATATAATAAAGCAGCAGAATCTGCTGCAGAACATGCATCATGCGGCGAGAGTTATCACAGTTACAAGCGGAAAAGGGGGAGTTGGCAAATCGAATGTTTCGGTTAATCTTGCAATTCAGCTTGGAAGACTTGGGAAAAGAGTGATCATTCTTGACGCTGACTTTGGTCTTGCCAATGTAGAGGTTATGCTTGGAATACGACCACAGTATAATCTGGCTGATCTAATGTTCAGAGGAAAGAATGTCAGGAATATTATTTCACAGGGACCTGAAAATATAGGCTTTATTTCAGGCGGCTCTGGAATGAGGGAATTGACCAATCTTGATAAAGATCAGATACAAACGATTGTAAATATGATGTATGAACTTGACAGTCTTGCTGATATTATAATAATTGATACAGGTGCCGGAATATCAGAAAGTGTTATTGACCTTATACTGGCAAGTTCTGAAGTGCTGCTTGTTGCAACACCGGAACCTACATCGATAACGGATGCATATGCTTTATTAAAAACATTATATAGAAATCCGGACTTTAATTTGGATACAGCAAAGATAAAAATGATAGCGAACAGAACACAGAATTTTGATGAAGGCAAAGAATTATATACAAAACTAAATTCTGTCGTTGAGAGATTTTTAAATATGAAGATGGAGTATCTTGGTGCAATTCCTTTTGATCAGAATCTTCCAAAGGCTGTTATGAAACAGCAGCCTGTTTCACTGGCATTTCCAAAGGCAGCCTCTTCTAAGGCAATGATGGAACTTGCATTATTGCTTGATAATAATACAGAGATAGAAATGAAACATGACAGCAGAGGAATTTCAGGTTTATTCTCCAGAATGTTTAAAAATCATGGCAATTAATTACAGGAGGTATAAAAGTTGAAAAAAATTTTAATAGTAGATGATTCTGCACTTATGAGAAGAGTACTCTCTGATATAATAAATTCAGATGAAGAATTACATAATGATCAGTATGCGATTGACGGACTGGAAGCATTGGAAATGCTTGAGTCGGGTGAGAAGTTTGATGTTATTATTCTTGATATCAATATGCCAAAGATGAATGGTATCGAGTTTTTAAGAACGCTCAACAGAAAAAGAACGCTCAACAGAAAGAGAATGAATGAAAAGGTAATTATAGTAAGTACTATAGCAAAAGAGGGTGCAAAAGAAACAATTGAAGCACTTGAATTGGGAGCCTTTGATTTCGTTACAAAACCTGACAGTCTTGCAGAAGCAAAAGGATCTAAGTTTAGAAACAGATTGATAAATCTGATACGTAGTGCATGCGGTATGCCTCTGGCAGCAGGAAGTTCTGATTCAAAAGAAGCGAAAGCTGGTACAAGTACAGTTAAGATTATGACGCAGAAATCTGACAGGGCAAACCATTCAGCAAAAGCGTTGGGAACAGGGTGTTCAAAGCTGATTGCACTAGCCTGCTCAACAGGAGGACCAAAAGCATTACAGCATGTCATACCGTTTTTGCCGGCAAACTTAGATGCAGCAGTACTGCTTGTTCAGCATATGCCGGAAGGATTTACAGCATCTCTTAGTAAGCGGCTTGATGAACTTAGCAGAATACAAGTTAAGGAAGCGGCTGATGGAGATATTCTTCAGAAAGGTACCGTTTATATAGCCAAAGGTGGTTCACAGATGAGACTTCATGAGAATGGGAAAAAAAATTATTCCATATCAGAGAATGTTGAAGCTGCAAGGAATGGATTGAAGCCATGTGCAGATATATTGTATGAATCACTTGTCAATACATCTTTTGACGAGATAACATGCGTTATCATGACGGGCATGGGTGCGGACGGTACACAAGGAATATTACAATTAGAAAAAACAAACAAAATTTATGTTATTGCACAGGATGCAGAGAGCAGTACAGTTTACGGAATGCCTAAGTCAATAGCCGAGGCAGGTGCCGTAGACGAGGTGGTAACTCTCAAAGAAATCGCTGATGCAATAACGAAGCATGTGGGGGTGCGATAACATGGATGTAAGTCAGTATCTTGAAATTTTTATTGATGAAACAAAGGAACATTTACAAACTTTAAGCGATCAGCTTATGATACTTGAACAGGAACCTGAAAACATGGAAACTATCAATGAGATATTCCGTGCAGCACATTCATTAAAGGGAATGGCTGGTACTATGGGATATACACGTATGCAGCGTTTAACTCATGATATGGAAAATGTATTTCAGGAAATACGAAGCGGCAACATGACTGTTAAGCCTGAATTGATTGATGTCTTGTTCAGAGGTCTTGATGCGTTGGAAGGATATCTTGCCAACATTCTTGAATCAGCAGATGAAGGAACAGAGGACAATGAAGATATTATCAATACATTAAATGGAATAGCAGAAGCTGCAACAGGTAAGTCAACAGCATCTGCTGCACCTAAAGCACCTGCAAATGACAGTGCACCAAGCAGTGAAAAAGCTGATACAAAAGCTAAATATACTGAAATAACAATTTCTGATTATGAAAAAAATACATTTGACAAGGCAAAAGCTCAGGATCAGAACATATATGGAATTACAGTATATCTTCAGGAAACATGTATCTTAAAGGCAGCAAGAGCTTTTCTTGTATTTAAGGCATTAGAGGAACTTGGTGAAGTTATCAAGGCTGTTCCTGATGTACAGGATATAGAGGATGAGAAGTTTGAATATGATTTCAGTCTTGTATATTTTACAAAGGAAAGTCTGGAAACAGTAAAAGCTGCAATAGAAAATGTTTCAGAGGTTAAAGAAGCAGTCATAGGACCTTTTGAATGTGTATATGAAGAAGCTGAAACAGAAGCAGAGACAGAAACAAAAGAAGAAAAAGAAGTTAAAGAAGAAAAGAAAGAAGAAGCAAAACCAGCTAAAGCTACAGCAGCCAAGGCTGAAAAGAAGCCGGCAGACAATAAGGCAAAGAACAAAAAGACTACTAAGCCGGCAGTTGGCCGTACTGTAAGAGTGGATATTGAAAAACTCGATGTACTTATGAATCTTGTCAGTGAGCTTATTATCGCAAAAAACGGACTTGTATCAACAAGTTCTGCTGAAGGCTCAGAAAGAAAAGATAACAGCTTCAATGAGCAGATAGAGTATCTTGAGAATGTTACAACTAATCTTCATGAATCAGTTATGAAAGTGCGAATGGTACCAATCGAAAGTGTAGTTAACAGATTCCCAAGAATGATTCGTGACCTTAGCAAGAAGCTTGGCAAAAAGATGGAATTACATATGACTGGTGAAGAGACAGAGCTTGACCGTACAGTTATTGATGAAATTGGTGATCCACTTCAGCATCTTCTTAGAAATTCAGCAGACCATGGTCTTGAGTCCAACGAAGAGAGAGTACGACTTGGCAAAGAAGAAGTTGGTAATATATATCTTGATGCATATCAGGATGGCAATAATGTAAACATTGAAGTACGAGATGATGGTGCCGGAATCAATGTTGAAAAAGTTCGTCAGAAAGCCATAGAAAAAGGAACAATCACTCCTGAACAGGCAGAAAATATGTCTGATAAAGAAATTATTGATATTTTATTCAGACCAAGTTTTTCTACAGCAGAGAAGATCACAGATGTTTCAGGACGAGGCGTTGGTCTTGATGTAGTTAAGACAAAGATCGAAGGCCTTGGAGGAAGCATTGAGTGTAAATCCGTAGTTGGTGAAGGAAGCAGCTTTATAATCCGTCTTCCACTTACGCTTGCTATTATACAGGCTCTTATGGTTGAACTTGGAACAGAAAAATATGCTATTCCACTTGGCAATATTCAGACTATAGAAGATGTTCCTGTTTCTGATATTAAGTATGTTCAGACCAAAGAAGTTATAAATCTTCGTGGAACAGTAATTCCTCTTGTAAGACTAGACCAGATTCTTGATGTTGAGCCAAATGATGTTGAACCGGAGAATCTTACTGTTGTTATCGTAAAGAAGGGTGACAGGCTTGCGGGTCTTGTAGTAGATAATCTTATTGGCCAGCAGGAAATTGTTATTAAGTCAATTGGCAATTATATCAACTGCAGTAAGATGATAGGTGGTGCTACTATCCTTGGAGATGGTGAGATTGCATTGATCCTTGAAGTAAATACATTAGTATAGGGAGGTCTGTAACATGGAAGTGATGAATGATGTACAAAATATTAAAGTTGCCAGTGAAGGTAAACAGTATATTGTTGTTAGTATTGGAACAGAACAGTATGGTATAGATATTAATTTTGTAGACAATATTGTTAGAAATCAGAGAATTACAAGAATACCAAAGGCACAGCCATATTTCAAGGGAGTAATAAATCTTCGTGGTGAGATTATTCCTGTAATGAGTCTGAGGTTAAAGTTTGGTCTTGAACCGGACGAGTATACGAATGCAACACGTATAATTATTATAAAACTTGAGCCACAGTCAGCAATTGGTATCATTGTTGATGAGGTAAGAGAAGTTGTTACATTAAATGAAGATTCTATTGAAAAACCTAATGCGGCTGACGGATCAGATGCAATGATTCAGTATTTAAGTGGAATTGGTAAGCATGAGGATGGTTTGATTTCACTTCTTAATATTGCATCAGTTATTATAGAAAAGGAAACTGTTTAAGTCAGTGAATAGAGGTGAATTTTTTGCAACAGGAGAAAGAAGAAGATAGAGATATTGAATTTGATGTTCTGACAGAGATTGGTAATATAGGTGCGGGCAATGCTACAACAGCATTGTCCCAACTGATAAATGCACGTATAGATATGCGTGTACCAAAAGTAGATTTACTGGGTTTTTCAGAACTTGCTGAGATAGTAGGAGGGGCTGAAACACTTGTTGCCGGGATATTGCTTTCACTTGAGGGCGATGTAGATGGAATGATGCTGTTTGTATTGGAGAGTTCAGCAGCACATTTACTTGTTGACCAGTTGATGGGATGTCAGAGTACAGGAGCTGATGGCGGCTTCTCAGAAATGGAACAGTCAGCTCTTATGGAGATAGGAAATATAATAGCAGGCGCATATTTATCATCTATATCTACATTAACAAATATGCTTATTACATCATCAGTACCATATCTTGCCGTTGATATGGCTGGGGCAATACTAAGTGTTCCGGCTATTGAATTTGGAAAATTAGGAGATAAGGCACTGTTGATTGAATCCCAGTTTAAAGATTTGGATGTAGACATAAGTGGTTATTTTATTTTAATTCCAACAATGGAATCTTATAAGCGTATATTAACATCTTTAGGATTATAGGTGATGAAAAATGGCAGAGATGATAAAAGTTGGAATGGCAGATTTGAATATATGTCATTCACCAGATGCAATTACTACTCTTGGGTTGGGGTCATGTGTTGGTGTAGTTTTGTATGATAAAACAAAAAAAATTGCCGGTATGGTTCATGTTATGCTGCCTGATAGTACAAAGGTCAGACAAAATCAAAATAAGGCAAAATTTGCTGATACAGGAATTGATCTACTCATTGAAATGCTTAGGAAAGAGGGAGCAAATGTATCTGCTCTGACTGCTAAAATTGCAGGAGGAGCACAGATGTTTGCTTTTACGTCCAACAATGATATGTTAAGGGTTGGAGAAAGAAATGTTGAGGCTGTAAAAGAAAAATTAAAAAGTATTGGTATAAGAATACTTGCAGAAGATACAGGATTAAATTTTGGTAGGACAGTAGAATTTTTTCCTGAAACAGGTGATTTTGTAATTAAGTCTGTTGGCAAGCCTGTAAGAACTATATAGTTAGGAGGCTTTTTCGTGAAGACAGAGTTTATACCTAAGGTTATCACATTATTTGCAGGGGCAGTTGTCTGTATTGTTTCTATTATAAAGAATGTCGATACAACAAGAGCTTTAGAAATACTATTAGCTACACTTATTGCTTTTTATATCGTTGGAATTATAGCAAGGAAAATAATTGAACGTGTTATTGAGAGCAACAGTGTGATAAAGAAAGAAGCAGAAGAATTGGTCAATGTGGATAAAAATAATAATGATAGCGAAGCTGACCAATCAGAAAAAGAAAACAAAGAAGAATAATTATTATAATGTATAGAAGGGACGCAATTTTTCAATGGATGAAAATAGCAGAAAAAAATTGTGGGAAGAATATAAGAATAATAAGAGTTCAAAGATAAGAGAGAAAATAATTCTTGAATATGCAGATCTTGTTAAAATTGTAGCAGGAAGAATGGGAATGTATCTGGGATATACAGTTGAATATGATGATCTTGTTGGTTATGGAATATTTGGTCTTATAGATGCAATTGACAAGTTTGAACTCACAAAAGGAGTAAGATTTGAAACATATGCAAGTCTTAGGATAAGAGGTGCAATTCTTGATCAGATCCGTAAAATGGACTGGATTCCAAGGACATTACGTCAGAAGCAGAGAAAACTTGAAAGTGCAATGCATGAGCTGGAAGTTGAACTCGGCAGAGCTGCAACAAATGATGAAATTTCAAGGAAACTTGAAATTTCTGTTGATGAACTTGAGGAATTACAGAATCAGACGCAGATATCTAATATGGTATCATTAGACGAGTATCTGGAACAGGGAAGTGATGTAAAAGCTGATTATGGAAAAGTGGGTAACAGACCCCGCTTTGAACAGCCTGAACAGGCTATTGAAAAACAGGAATTAAAGAAAATGCTGGCTGAGGCAATTAGTTCCCTGAATGAAAATGAACAAAAAGTTATTGCTTGTTATTATTTCGAGGAAATGACATTGAAAGAAATAAGCAAAATACTTGATGTATCGGAGTCTCGTGTCTCACAGCTTCATACCAAAGCTCTTAAGAAGATGAGAGAGAAACTCGGTGAAGAGAATATGGGTGTATTTGGAATATGGAATATATAAGCACAGGCGGTTCGTTTGTGCTTATATGTATTTTTCGCATTATAGGATTAATGGGCAAAAAGGGGGAAGTTTATGAAGAGAAATGCTTTTTTTCAATTACTTCATAAAGAAGATGGAACATATTTAAAATCATATCCGGCAGTTGAAGGCGGTATGGAAATTTCTGTAGAGGATATAGTAGGATATTTAGATATAAAAAAAATAACAGATTATAATATTGAAGTTCTAAAAGATTTTGTTCATTTGGCATCAGATCAAAAAAATGTAGAGATAAAGCTGATTTCCAAAAAGATACTTGCAGAAAATGAAACTGTAACTGTTACGATAGACCCTAAGAAGTTATTGGCAAAAATAAGAATCTATCCACCATCAAACAACGGAAAAAGATTATCTGTTGATGATATAAAACAAATTTTACTACAAAAGGGTGTCAAATACGGAATAATCGAAAAGAATATTGAAATTGCACTTAAAGCCAGACTTTATTGTATGGATATCCTTGTTGCCAAAGCAAAACTTCCGGTGCAGGGAAAAAATGCAGAGATTATCTATAATTTCAATGTAGAAAAAACCAACACACCAGAAGTTGAGGAAGATGGAAGCGTTGACTTTCATAAGCTTGATATGATTGAACATGTAAAAGAAGGTCAGCTTTTAGCGACGCTTGTTCCAGAGGATCGTGGAAAACCTGGTATAGATGTTAATGGGGCTAAGATTAATCCGGGAAAAGTAAAAAGTTATCGTTTAAAGTATGGAAAAAATATAACATTATCAGAGGATGGACTTCAGATTTTTTCACAGATTTCAGGAAATGTTGCACTTGTAGATGATTCGGTATTTGTATCTGATATGTATGAGATACCAGCAGATGTCGGGCCTTCGACGGGTGACATAGAATATGAAGGAAGTGTTGAAGTAAAAGGAAACGTTCTTACAGGATATAGTGTAAAAGCAGAAGGAGATATAATTGTAAATGGCGCTGTAGAAGGTGCAACATTGATTTCCGGAGGTAAAATTATCTTAAAAAGAGGCATACAGGGGATGAGTCGTGGGGATATGTATGCGAAAGGTGATATAATAGCGAACTTTATTGAAAGTTCAAAAGTTAAAGCTGAAGGAAGGATCATATCGGATGCCATAATGCATAGTATAGTGACAGCAGAGGGTGAAATCAACGTCAAGGGAAAAAGAGGTCTGATAGCAGGTGGAAGCGTAAGATCAGCCGTTGGAATAAAGGCGAAAACTATTGGTTCAACAATGGGAACACAGACAGAACTTGAGGTGGGTATCGATCCTACAATTATAGACAGCTATCATCTGATAGAAAAAAATATGGAAAAATTATCTGATGAAAAAGATAAGATTCTACAAAATATATCAATTCTTCAGAAACGTTTAAAGGCAAAAGGCAAGTTAGACGACGAAAAAATGCAGATGCTCAAGAAAAACAGTGCGAGAATAAAAGAAATTGATGAGCAGATGGAAAAGGAAACAGAGGAGTATGATGCATTAGGTGAAGAACTTGATAATTTAACCGGATCAGGAAGAATCGAAGTGCAGGGAACGGCTTATCCTGGGGTAAAATTGACAATATCCAATGTAAAAACATTTATCCAGACAGAAACCCAGCATAGTGCTTTCGTAAGAGAGGGTGCTGATATACGAGTCAGAGCTATATAGATTTTATGCAAATATAAAAATGGGGGGATTACTATGTCATTGACGATTGATTATTTCACAATGCCGCCAAAATCGCAGGAAGTTTCACAGATTCAGTCGGTTGAGCAGACAAAGCTTGATCAGGAAAATCAGGAGATAGCGGCACAATTTCAAAATCAGTTAAAGCATAATTCTGATACAACAATTCGTCGTAAGAATGTTGAAAATGATGAATTAAAAAATGATGAGAAAAACAAAAAAAATAGCAAAAACAATAAAAAACAACATTCTAATAGCAAATCTGAAGATGATAAGGAAAAAGGTGAGAATAAAACATTTGGAAAAAGCAGCTTTGATATTAGAATTTAGAAGAAAGGCATGGAATTGAGATGACAATACTAGAGATCGTGTTGATTGTTATTGGTCTGGCTGCAGTTGCAATAAGTTTCAGGCTAAGCGATGACAAGAACAACAACGAAAGTACGAAATCATTAAAAGCAACAGAAGATATAAATGATGAAGATTCGCCTGCATTCGAGAGAATGCAGGCATTTGATGAGAGCGAATTAAAGGAAAAGATCGATGATCTGATAAATCAGGCTGATGATGAGCTTAGCAGGATGCTTAATGAGAAAATAATGGGCTTTAGTGAATATTCTGATCAGATATTTGACAAGATGGAGAAAAATCACGGTGAAGTAGTCTTTCTATATAATATGCTTGGTGAAAAGGAAAAAGAAATTAAAGAGCTGATACATGATGCTGACACTTCAAAAGCAATGCTTAGAGAGCAGATTGTAGATGATTACAAAGATATAGAGAATATAGATGATAAATCTTCTGTATATGATGCAGAGATTAAAAGAATTGAACTGGAAGAGAGTAAGAATAAAATTCTTGAGGAACGTCAGCAGGAAGTAGCAGATGCCGTAAATAACCTGTCTCCGGATAGTGAAAAAGAAAGTTCCGGTGTTAAGGTTATAAATGATATTAGTGATGAAAAATCAGAGAAAAACTATAATAAGGAAATAATCGATTTGTATAAAAAAGGACATTCTGTGCTTGAAATTTCAAAAATCTTATCAATTGGACAGGGTGAAGTTAAATTTGTTATAGATTTATACGATGCAAGATAAAGTAAGAACTGAAAGGTGACAGTTATGGACAAAAAATCTTTTATAAGAGGGTTTGGAATAGGTGTGATATTTACAGTTGCAATACTTGGAATATCATGTCTGCTTAGAACATCAGATTCAGAGACTATTTCAAGAGCAAAAAAGCTTGGAATGGTATTTAAAAATGAAGATAGTAAGATAAATTTTTCAACAACTGCATCAAAAGGTGCGGTGAGTGCAGATGATGCATCTGCTGCTCCAAAGGAGACTGCGAATCCTAAGGGCTCTGATGGGACGGATAAGAATGATAAGGCTGATGCCAACAATACAGACAATACGGCTAAGACCAATACTGACAAAAAAGAATATGAGGATGAGAAGAAAAAGCTTCAGGATAATGCAGATAATGAGAAGAAGAAGCTTGTCATAAACGATGGGGACTGGTCCGGCAAAATAAGCAGTGAACTTAAGAATATGGGCATTATTGATGATGCCGATGCATTTGATAAATATTTAATGGATAACGGCTATAGTGATACAATTAATTCGGGAATATATGATGTATCGCCGGATGACACATTTAATGAAATTGCAGAAAGAATAACAGAAAAATATAAGAAGTAAACAGAGGTGAGTGTTAAGATGAAATTCAGACCATGTATAGATATTCATAATGGATGTGTTAAACAGATTGTTGGCGGAAGCCTTAGAGATGATAATGACAGGGCTGATAATAACTTTGTATCTGCCCAAAATGCAGCATACTATGCAAAAATGTACAAAGAGGATGGATACAGCGGAGGCCATATAATTATATTAAATCCACAAAGCAGTGAATATTATGAAAAAGATATTGAACAGGCAAAGTCAGCTCTTACGGAATATCCGGGTGCCATGCAGATAGGTGGCGGTATCAATGCTGACAATGCAGAGAGATTTCTCGATATGGGTGCATCGCATGTAATAGTTACATCATATGTGTTCCGTGATGGAATGATAGATTATGACAGGCTTAAAAAAATATCAAAAGTTACGGGAAGTGAACGATTGGTACTCGATCTTAGCTGCAGACGAGTTGGCAATAAATATTTTGTAGTGACAGACAGGTGGCAGAAGATAACAAATGAAGAATTTTCAATAGAACTCATTGATAAATTAAAGCAATATTGTGATGAGATGCTTGTACATGCTGTTGATGTTGAAGGAAAATCATCAGGAGTAGAAAATGATGTTATAAAAATTCTTGGAGATGTGAATGACATTCCGGTTACATACGCAGGAGGTATACATAATATAGAAGATTTAGTGACAATAAAAAACCTGGGCAATGGAAAAGTTGATTTTACTATTGGAAGTGCTCTTGATATTTTTGGCGGCAAAATAAAATATAGTGAGTTGAAATCCATTATTAAATAGACTAATGTATACTTTTTACACTATAATATTAAATAGTAAAAATATTATGTAACAAAATTGTAACAAAAAACCATAGACATTTATAAAAAAACAATAAGGCAGTATTCATATGTGTATAATATATGAAATATTGCCTTTTTTGATGAGAAAAATATACAGATTGCACATGAAAAATAATTTGAAATAGGCATGAATTAATTGGAAAAGGGAAAGGGGTTGAAAAATAATAATTATGTGTTATAATTGTTACATAAATGTTAAGAAAAGAATATGCAAATGTTAAGCGAATTTTCGCACCAACAGATATAAATTGTTATTTCGATGTGTTTTACACTATAAAGATTAAGGTGTTAAAAGTTTGTTATAAAAATAAGCATTTGCAGGTCATAGAAAGGAAATGGTTTTTAAAATGAAGTTAAAGAAAATTGCGGTATTTTTACTTACATTTGCTTTAATAAGCGGATTTGCATTTAATACTGCACCGGTAGCAGCAAGTGAAACAAATAAAGAGTGTAACAGTAAAGACTTAAGACTTATGGCAAGTATTATAAATTGTGAGGCCGGCAGCGAGCCATATCAGGGAAAGCTTGCAGTTGGTATTGTCGTAATGAACCGTGTTAAATCAAAGGAATTCCCAAATACTATTAAAAAGGTTATATATCAGAAGGGACAGTTCTCACCTGTAAGAAATGGTTCACTTAAAAAGAGATTATCACAGTATGATTCAGGAAAGACAGGATCAAAGCAGTGGAAGAGCTGTATAAGTGCTGCAAAGAGAGTTTTAAATGGTCAGAGAACAGTTATTGTCAAAGGAAAGACAAAAAATATGAGAAGTTTTCATTTCTTTAGTGTTAAACTTAAGGGTGCAAGATTACGCATCGGTGGTCATAGATTTAAATAAATTCAATAATTTTATTAAATAAAAATCCTACATTATTGTAGGATTTTTGCTTTTATATTTTTAAGATATGTGTTAGAATATTAAACAGTATTTTTTTACCGAACGTTGAAGGAGGAAACACAGTTGAGTAATCCGATTGATATTAATGATAATACGGGAGAAGAAAAGGAAGTAGTATCCCGAAATTTTATTGAAAATATAATTGATAAAGATATTGAGGAAGGTCACTGCAGGAAAGTTATTACAAGATTCCCACCTGAACCAAATGGATATCTTCATATAGGACATGCAAAGTCTATACTTTTAAATTCCG
>CAZFFA010000049.1:0-13904 GCA_964517955.1 uncultured Jutongia sp.
GTAAGACAATCCGAGCGAGAGCGTCTCTTTTTATGGAATAAATATAGGAAATTCGTTTTATACAATATCATGGTCGCATTTTTAAGAATCATTTTGCATCAGATATACATTTTTGATATACTGTTTTAACGTTATAAATGTGATGAAAAGAGGAAATTGTTTTGAAAAACTGGATGACAACTAGATGCAATGCCAATCTTGAAATGATTGCAAAGCATTATAACATATCAGAAATAATGGCTGAAATTCTTGTGAAAAGAGGACTTCATACATGGGATGCCATGGATAAATATCTTTTTCCGGACATAGAAGCTATGTATAAACCGGAACTTATGAAGGATCTTGTCAAAGCAGCAGATATTATAGAAAGTATGATTAAACAGAAAAAAAAGATGCTTATAATAGGTGATTATGATGTAGATGGAATAATGTCGTCATATATACTTATAAAAGGAATTTCGATGCTTGGAGGAGAAGCTTCATATAGAATTCCTCACAGAGTCAGGGATGGATATGGTATAAGGGATTACATGGTTGAAGAGGCATATGCTGATGGCGTAGAATGTATAATTACATGTGACAATGGAATTTCAGCCATAGAAGCGGCGGAAAAGGCAGGAGAACTTGGAATTACATATGTTCTTACAGATCACCATGAAGTGCCGTCTGGTGATGATGGTGAGATTATACCTATAGCCGATGCAGTAGTAAATCCAAAGCAGAAGGCATGTCAGTATCCATATAAGATGCTCTGTGGAGCAGGTGTGGCATATAAAATATTAAGCTATATATTTGAAAAAAATGGTGATTTATTGTATCGGAAAGAACTTCTTCCATTTGCAGCGATAGCAACTGTATGTGATGTTGTTCCTCTTGAGGATGAGAACAGAATAATAGTAAGCAATGGACTGAAAATGCTTGCGGATAAATCGGTGTGCATATCAAAGGGGCTTAGGGCTTTGATCAATGCACAAAGCATAGAAAGAGAATTAAATTCATATGATCTTGGTTTTAGAATAGGACCATGTCTCAATGCTGCCGGAAGACTGGATGATGCGGCGCGTGGACTGGAGCTTATGCTTGAAGAAGATGATGCGGAGGCACAGAAAGAGGCAGCAGGGCTTGTTGCGCTCAATGATGAAAGAAAGGAGCTTACAGCACTTGCTACAGAAAATGCAGTTCAACAGATAGAAAGTACAGATGCTCTTTCTTATCCTGTGCTTGTCATATATATAGAAGGCTGTCATGAAAGTGTGGCAGGTATAGTAGCAGGAAGAATCAGGGAAAAATATTACAGACCTACATATATTCTGACAGATGGTGAGCAGGGACTAAAAGGTTCAGGAAGATCGATACCCGGTTATCATATGCAGCAGGCACTTACAAAATGCCAGGATCTTCTTACAGAGTATGGTGGTCATGCTCTTGCAGCCGGATTTTCACTTCCAAAGGAAAATCTGGAGATATTTAGAAAAACTCTCAATGAACAGTGTACACTTACGGAAGATGAACTGATAGAAAGTGTGTTCTTTGATAAAGAGCTTCCATTTGGTGAAGTGTCAGCAGAACTAGTGGGGCAGCTTAAATGGATGGAGCCTTTTGGAGAAGGAAACCGAGGAGCGTTATTTGCAAAGCGTGGCATAGTTGTAAGAGCGGTATATATGTGTGGGAAAGAAAACCAGATTGCAAGACTCCGCCTTCAGGATGGTGAAAAGATTTATGATGCGGTTGATTTTAATGCCGAAAACTGTATAGGAAAAGCAATTACGGAAAGATATGGGAGTGAAGAGTGGAAGGATATGAAGAATGGAAAAACAGGCCAGAATATAGATGTTTTATATATTCCGGATATAAATGACAGGTATGGCAGTGTTCAATTTAAAATTGTGGATTGCAGATAGTATGGATTTTGTGTTATCATGTAAATTATACATAGTATGATGTTGGAGACAAAAGGTATTTTGCTCCCAACTGATGCCACGGATTGCTCCATTGCTACGCAATTTTCGCAATCCTACAAACACCTCCAATCCCGCATATTTGCAAGCAAATCTGCTACTTGTCGGTGTTTGGCGGGTCAAGCCACCAGCTAGTAATTTGTATATAAACATACATTACTAGCTGCTTTTGCCCCTTGCATCATAGTATTAAAGTGTTAAAACTTATTTTGATACTTTAATCTTTAAAGGCAATTTGATATGTAGTTTTTAGAATATATAATGAATATAGTTGATATAGAACAGGAAAGGAGTTTTTATGTCAGGAATTTCATCTATAGCCGGATTATCAGGACTTAGTGATACTGATCTTTATTATCAGTATCTTATAAATAACAATTCAAAAAGTACGATGTTCAATGCACTTAACGGTAATGACACAGACAATAGCACAAGTGCTCTTGGCTCACTTGGAACGCTTAGTTCGCTCGGCTCTTTAACAGGAACAGGCAGCAGCAGTACTGTTATGCAGAGCTTTGCCAGTGTTTTACAGTCGTATATGAACTCACAGCAGTCTCAGGCAGCATCAATGGCAGACTCCTTGTCAGGAATTATGAAACAGGCAGAAAGAGAAGGTGATACATCTTCAATATCTTATCAGACAGTTCAGAGCCTGTATGATTATTTTAAAAATGCATCAGGTACATCTTCTTCGGGAATTCTTAAGACATTGTATGGAGGCAGTACAGAAAGATCCGGCAGTACATCATCAAGTGCAGCATCAGCATCTGCTCAGAATACATCTGATGCACAGAGTGAGGTTCAGGTTGGTGAATTTGACTTTGATAAACTCGAACAGCAGTTAGATGATTCAATGGCATCATCTATGAGATATACGGGAATCTAGTACATCGAATAATAAGTAACCAGCCATATGACTTGTCTGATTTTCCATCTGCGGCGTTGTCGTCAATCGACGTAGCCACCGCTACGCCTCATTCCTCCGCCTTGCAGATGAAAATTCATTCTGCGTCATATAGCCAGAAACTTATTTTTCGATGTACTAGGTGTATTATAGTAAAGTTTGGCAATTCATTTCTTACATTCATAAACCTGCCAGCTACGCTGTCAGTCGCTACTATGCAGCTTATGTTTACTTCATTTCAGAAATGTCTTGAATATAAAATATAAAAAGCAATAATATAATGAGTGCAGGCTCAAATATTATTGCTTTTGCTTTATAGGATTAAATGCTTCGCAAGTGATGTGTTTAGGCATTATATGTTATTCATATGCATAAAATCATAGTGAAGTTTTATTCTGAAAAATAATCTGGCAAAAGGACGTGATATTATATATACGATAAGCATCACAGATGGAAAAACATGTATGGGAAATGCATATACATTATAATGGTTTATAGATAGCTGCCATGCTACCATGAAAAAAACTATTAACGGATATGTGATTTTTTCAGCTTTGTATTTTGGCATCGTAAAACCATATTTTCTTGCTGTTGGATATAAAATAAAGTTTTTTGATGCATCAGTCTGTGAAGTCGTTGACAGAGCATAACGGATAAGTAATGGGCATATTATAATAGTTGCCAGTATGTATGCAGGTGTTGGACGCATAGGATAATATACGATCACAAGCAGGATTATAGTTACATATTTGGCTGTAATAAGTCCAAGATAATTACTTATCAGTTTTAATTCTTTATATATACTTTGTGAATCAGACATAGTAATCCTCATTTCTAAAAAGATTAGTTCATCATATGTTTTATTATAAATCAAAGTTGTTTATTAGTCAAAGTGACATGAAAATATAAGTTATGTGACATACTGTTACCTAAAAGTTACAATATTTTTAAATATGGAAAATAGGCTTTGAAATTGCTATAAAATAGTATATAATAAAAAAGAATGTGTGTAACATGAAGAAACTTAATAGTTATGAATATGTTTAATTAAGTTATACATTGGGAAAAATAGAAGAATAAGTTGCATGTGAAAGGAGAAAAACAAGATGGTAGGCAGTGATATTGGAATTGATCTTGGTACAGCAAATGTACTTGTTTATATAAAAGGAAAAGGCGTTGTTTTAAGGGAGCCTTCAGTAGTAGCTTTTGACAGAGATACAAATAAAATTAAGGCTATAGGTGAGGATGCAAGACTTATGCTTGGTCGTACACCCGGCAATATAGTTGCAGTACGTCCTCTTCGTCAGGGCGTAATATCTGATTATACAGTAACAGAGAAGATGCTTCGTTACTTTATTCAGAAATCATGTGGAAAGAGCCGTTTTAGAAAGCCACGTATAAGCGTATGTGTTCCTAGTGGTGTTACAGAAGTTGAAAAGAAGGCAGTTGAAGATGCAACATACGAAGCTGGTGCAAGAGAGGTTGCTATTATTGAGGAACCAATTGCAGCTGCAATCGGTGCAGGAATTGATATTTCAAGACCATGTGGCAATATGATCGTTGATATAGGTGGCGGTACAGCCGATATAGCTGTTATATCACTTGGTGGTACTGTTGTAAGCACATCTATTAAAGTTGCCGGAGACAATTTTGATGAGGCAATAGTCCGTTATATGAGAAAGAATCACAATCTTCTTATAGGTGAGAGAACAGCAGAAGAGATTAAGATTAAGATCGGTTCCGCATATAAGAGACCAGAAGTTGAAACAATGGATGTCAGAGGACGTAACCTTGTAACTGGTCTTCCAAAGACTATCACAGTAACATCTGATGAAACACTTGATGCTCTTAAGGAGATCACATCACAGATCGTAGAAGCAGTACACAGTGTTCTTGAGAAAACTCCACCTGAACTTGCAGCCGATGTTGCTGACAGAGGAATTGTGCTTACAGGTGGTGGAAGTCTTCTTTATGGTCTTGAAGAACTTATCGAAGAAAAGACAGGTATCACAACTATGACAGCAGAAGATCCTATGACGGCAGTTGCGATAGGAACAGGTAAATTTGTCGAATTCCTTAGTGGAAAACGTGACGATAATGACTAATATATTGGGATAACATGACGATATAATTATTGGAAATTGTTACTTTCATACTTCGGGTGTGAATGGACAGGTTACGAAGGGAGAAATATATGATCAGAGGTTTGTATACTGCATATACCGGTATGATAAATGAACAGAGGCGATTAGATATAATCTCCAATAATCTTGCCAATTCTGCAACAGTTGGATATAAAGAGGAGAACGTTACAAATCAGTCATTTAAACAGATGATGGCGGTAAAAATACATGATAAGTCTACCGGTTTTGTTGATGAGCCTATCGGGTCTATGAGTCTTGGAGTTAAGATAGGTGAAACATATATGAACTGGCAGCAGGGCTCTCTTCGTGAGACAGATAAGACATATGACATTGCGATTGAAGGTAAAGGCTTTTTTACAATGAAAGTTACAGATGCCAATGGCAAGGAAACAACTATGTATTCAAGAAATGGCCAATTTACGGTTACATCAGATGGATATATAGTTGACTGCGATGGCAATAAGCTTCAGGGTACAGGTGGAGATTTACAGATTCCTACAGATGCCAGTGAGATTGCAATTAAGAATGATGGTTCTATATTTGCAGATGGTCAGCTTGTTGATAAGATCCAGCTTACAGATTTTACTGATTATAATTATCTTGAGTTATATGGTGAGAATATGTACAAAGCTGTGGATGGAGCGACTACAACAGCTTCAACGGCTTCTGTACTACAGGGATTCACAGAACAGTCCAATGTAAATGTTATAGATGAGATGGTATCAATGATAACTATTACAAGAGCTTATGAAGCCGGACAGAAGATGATAAAGACACAGGACGAGCTTATTGGCAAAGCTGTAAATGATGTTGGAAGAGTATAAAGTAAGATTTTAAACGTCTGTTTATCTGCAAGACTGACGTTTGTTGTCGGTACTGACAGTGATGATGTGGAGGTTTTTAGTGTAAAAATCCATATACGAAAGATTTTTACACACGGGATTTGTGTCTGTGCGCACTTGACACAAACTCGTTATGCACAAAAAACGTGTGCAGAAATGAGGATTATTATGATGAGAGCACTTTGGACTGCGGCTTCAGGTATGAAAGCGCAGCAGACAAGTATGGACAATATCTCAAATAACCTGGCTAATATCAATACAACAGGTTTTAAGAAAGAAACAGTTGGATTTCAGTCTCTTTTATATCAGACAATACAGGAGGCAACTTATGATACCAATGGCAATCCTAAGCCTATAGGTGCGCAGGTTGGTCTTGGTGTAAAGGTTGCATCTATTTCAACACAGTTTGATCAGGGTACACCTATGGAAACATCCGGAGACTTTGATTTCTTTATTCAGGGCAAAGGGTTATTTATGATAGAGATGCCGGATGGTACTACAGCATATACACGTAATGGTCATTTTATCATGGCTATGAATACCAATGGCGGAATGACACTTACAACGTCAGATGGATATGCTGTTCTTGATGGACAGGGCAATCCAATTGAATTTGATGCTGATGTAGATACAACAAAACTACAGTTTGATAATTATGGCAATATTCTTTATATCGATGACAAGGGCAATGGACAGAGTATAAATAAAACTATAGGTCTTGCACAGTTTAATAATCCATCTGGTCTTGAAAAAATCGGAGATAGTTTTTATAAGGAAACAGATGCATCAGGTGGTGCTAGAATAGAAGGTCAGGATGCAGGACTTACTAGAAGTGTCGTTAAGAATGGATATCTTGAAGCTTCAGGAGTACAGGCTGTAGATGAGATGGTAGATATGATTGTTACACAGCGTGCATATGAAATGAATTCAAAAGCTATAACAGCATCTGATGAGATGCTTCAGCAGGCCAATAATTTAAGACAGTAGTGTAATATGATAATAAGAGAGGATTGGTGTTAATATGAGTTCTATACTGGATGTTTCATCATTGTATGATTCGTATTCTTCAAAGCTTTCATCGACAACAGGTACTTCATTACAAAACTCACTTAATTCTGTAAGTTCTGAATCTGATGACACAGAACTTATGGATGCATGTAAGAGTTTTGAATCGTATTTTGTCCAAAAGATATTAGAGAAGGCAAAGGAATCGGTTGAAAGCGAAGAGGATAATGGCGAGTATATGAAGTATTTCGGAGATACTCTTACACAGTCGTATGCAGATACAATTGCAGATAGTGGGCAGCTGGGATTAGCACAGCAATTGTATGATTCAATGAAACAGAATTATAAATCATGAATTTAAGCCACTACATTATGTAGTGGCTTATTATAATAAATGGATGCATGTTATCTGATAAAGCAGGTGTTGTCTGCTTTGTTAATATAAATGAGGAATGATATGACAGAAGTAGAAGGTTATGTTGAAAGAATAACATTTCGCAATGAGGAAAATGGTTATACTGTGCTTTATCTTGTCAATCCGGCAAAGGATGACGAAGAGAATTGCTGTGTTGGATATTTTTCTTATATAGGCGAGGGCGAATACATAGTTGTCAAAGGAAAAGAGATAGTACATAAAAGTTATGGTCCTCAGATTCAGGTAGAAAGTTATGAGGAAAAGCAGCCGGGGGATGCTATTGCCATTGAAAAATATCTTGGTTCAGGAACAATCAAAGGTATAGGACCGGCTTTGGCTGCCAGAATAGTTAAGAGATTCGGAGAAGATACTTTCAATATAATTGAAAGAGAGCCGGAACGTCTTGCAGAAATTAAGGGTATAAGCATGAAGATGGCGATAAGTACATCAGAACAGTTTATGGAAAAACAGAAGATGAGACAGGCAATGTTATTTCTGCAGGATTTTGGAATATCAATGAATATGGCAGTTAAGGTGTATAAATTCTATGGTGATGATGTATACGAGATACTGCGTAATAATCCATATAAATTAGCTGAAAATATATCAGGGATTGGATTTAAGATTGCCGACAATATTGCACAGAAGGCGGGTTTTAACCAGGACTCTGAATATAGAATACAGGCTGGGATTATGTATGTTTTGCAGCAGTCATCTGCACAGGGACATTGTTATCTGCCAGAAGAAATTCTTGTAAAAGATACATCCGAACTTTTGCAGATATCTGGTGAAAATGTTCAAAGAGAAATCGAAAATCTTAATCTTAACAAAGAAATAGTAATCGAAGAAGTGCGTGAAGAAAGGCGTCTTTATCAAAGTTCGCTATATTATATGGAAATGAACTGTGCGAGGATGCTTCTTGACCTGAATATTCCATTCAGTGCCAATGAAAGTGCCTTGAAGAAAAAGATAGCACGAATTGAAACAGAAGAGAATATGGTTCTTGATGAGCTTCAAAAAAATGCAATTGTACAGGCTGTTAAAAATGGTGTAATGATAATAACAGGCGGACCGGGTACAGGAAAAACTACCACGATAAACACTGTTATAAGAATAATGGAAGATGAAGGTCTTGACATACTTTTGACAGCACCAACAGGAAGAGCTGCCAAAAGAATGTCGGAAACATCGGGAAGAGAAGCACAGACAATACACAGACTCCTTGAAATAAACGGAGGAACTGAATCAGACGATCATTCGGGTATGCATTTTGAAAGAAATGAATTTCAGCCGCTTGAATCAGATGTGATCATAGTAGATGAATTTTCTATGGTAGATATATATTTGCTATATGCACTTCTTAAGGCAATCGTACCCGGTACAAGACTTATAATGGTGGGTGATGTAAACCAGCTTCCGTCTGTTGGTCCGGGAAATGTACTTAAAGATATGATAAAAGCAGAGTTTTGCAATGTTGTGAGACTCAATAGGATATTCAGACAGGCAGCTGAAAGTGAGATAGTAACCAACGCACATAAGATAAATGCCGGAGAGCAGATAAGTCTTGACAATAAAAATATGGATTTCTTTCATTTGGAAAGAAGTGAGATACAGGATGTTATAAATGTGACTGTACAGCTTATCATGAAAAATCTTCCACCATATGTACATGCCGACAGATACGATATTCAGGTGCTTGTTCCGATGAGAAAAGGCGAACTTGGGGTAGAAAATCTCAACAAAGTGCTTCAGGGATATATGAATCCCAAACTTCCAGACAAGAGAGAAAGAGAATTTCATGGTGTACTATTTAGAGAATATGACAAGGTCATGCAGATAAAGAATAATTATCAGATAGAATGGGTGAAAAAAAATCCGTATGGTGATGTTTACGAAGAGGGAACAGGTGTGTTCAATGGTGATACCGGTGTTATAAAAAATATTCTTGATATAGAAGAAAAAGTCATTGTTGAATTTGAAGAAGGAAAACTGGTTGAATATGATTATAGTGATATGGATGAGATGGAACTTGCATATGCAATTACAATCCACAAATCACAGGGAAGTGAATATCCAGCAGTTATAATTCCGATACTCGGTGGTCCAAGAATGCTTCTTAGCAGAAATCTTTTGTATACGGCAGTTACAAGAGCGAGAAAGTGTGTAACACTTGTGGGAAGTTCGGCAACGATACATCAGATGATACGAAACGTAAATGAAAAGAAAAGATATTCAAGTCTTTATCAGCGTATAATAGAAATGGGGGAGATGGATTCTGAACAGGGAGCCTGGTAAATTAAAAATATCAGAAATATTATTGAACATAATATATCCAAGACGCTGTCCAATCTGTGATAGTGTGCTTAAAACCGGCAGCAGAAATGAAACATGTGGTAAATGCGTTAAGAAGGTAAGATACATAGAAGAACCATTTTGTAAAAAATGTGGAAAGCCTCTTGAACATGATCACATTGAGTATTGTGGAGACTGCAAAGGAAAGATTACATCTTATAAATATGGAGTGGCAGTTTTTGAATACAGTATGTATATAAGAGATTCAATCAGCCGTTTTAAATACAATGGAAGAAGAGAGTATGCAGGGTATTATTCAGAATGTATGTATGCTAAATATAGCGACTGGATCAAGAAGGTATCGCCCGATGCATTTATCCCTGTGCCAATACATACTAAAAGAATGAGAAAAAGAGGATATAATCAGGCAGAGCTTATAGCTTTGGAACTTGGAAAGAAGTGCAGTATACCTGTTATATCTGATTACATATACAGATGCAAAAACACATGCCCTCAGAAAATGCTGTCACCTTCTGAAAGAGCAGGGAATGTAAATGATGCATTTATGGTGTCTGATGCGACCAAAGAGTTGTATCAGAATGTTAAATGTGTTATAATTATAGATGATATTTATACTACGGGAAGTACTATAGAAGCATGTTCACTTACGCTTAGGGAGGCGGGTTTGAATGATATTTATTTAATGTGTGTATCTATAGGCAGAGGTTTTTAAGGAGGCTGTTATGGATGTTAGAAATTGCAAAAAATGTGGAAAATTATTTCAATATGTAGGAGAAGCAATTTGTCCGGCATGTATAAAAGAGATGGAATCTAAATTTGCTGATGTAAAACAATACATATATGATAATCCTACAGCTAGTGTTTCGCAGGTATCAGAGGATAATGATGTACCTATGCAGCAGATTAAGAAGTGGGTAAGGCAGGAGAGATTATCTTTCTCAAAAGATTCCGGAATCTCTATTGACTGTGAAAAATGTGGCAGACCGATTCTTACAGGAAGATTTTGTAAAGAGTGTAAGGAGAGGATGACTAATTCTTTTTCAAAACTGTATGAAGATAAGTCAGCACCTAAAATGTCAAATGTCAAAAAGACAGATGCAAGGATGAGATTTATAAACGGTGATAAATAGGTGTTGTGATATGGGGGAGGTGTGGTTTTGTCGACAATTAAACTGGATGAGATATTTAATCATGCTTTCGTATCGATAACTAAGAAGTTAGCGTCATTGGAACTTAGGGCTGGCAGTGACTGTGTTTGTGATGATATAAAGTATAGAGAGCTTGTCTATACAAAGGGAATATTTCAGGCGACAATCGTGTGTGATTTTTCTGAAGGAGTATTTGAACATATAATATCCGCAATGTATGGAGGGAGTATTCCACCAGAAGATATGCAGGTTCTTTATATCAATGAATATGTAAATATAGTCTGTGGCCGGGCTGTATCAGAGATAAATGATATAACAGGAAAATCGACAAGACTAACTGTTCCGAGTTTTCATTCGATAGATGATAAGATAAAAAAAGACGAAGAAAATAAAGATAAATTTATTTTGGAATATAAGACAGATTGTGGTATTTTAAGAGTGTCTGTTTATTATGATATAGGAAAACCATAGTTTTTCTTGTACCTATATATGAAAAGTAGAAAGGGAGAATAAATATGGACAAGACAACAATTATAGTAGTGGATGATTCACCATTTGCTTCTAAACAGATAAAGGATATTGTTGAAGAAAATGGATATGAAGTTATAGGATATGCAAAAAATGGTGAGGATGGAATTAAGATGTATGAAGAATTACATCCTGACATAGTGATACTTGATATAATAATGCCTGGTATAGATGGAATTGAGACTGCACAGATCCTTCTTAAAAATGATCCTGATGCGACAATTCTTATGTTAAGTTCTTTATGTGATTCAGGAACATTGGAAGAGGTAAGGTCTATAGGTGTTAAGTATCTTATTCCAAAACCATGGGAAGATGATGTTTTGCTTGCAACGCTTGAACTTTTAAAAAAGCAGAGAGAAAGTAAAAAGGCAGAAGAGGAATAGGATTGTAATGCTGATGTGTCTTTTGTGATATAAAAAGATACATCAGCATTTTTACTATATACTATATATTAAAAATGCTCTGTTAAGAATAAATATCTTTCAATTCACTTACTATAGAAAATATTTTGAACAACAAAATACATTAGAAAATGATAAGTTCAAAATATAAGAATTAAAATTTATATTTTGGAAAAATATTGTGAAATATATACTAAAAAAAGCGGAAAAATATGTCAAAAATACAGCATTTGTATAGTTGACTAATGATATGATAATAGAATATACTTTCTTTGGCTGCAAAATATTTTGAATAACAAAATAAAAAGGGACGGTTGCATGGATGGTGTATTAGATTTAATAAATGAAGAATTGATAGAAGCTTTTGAAAATGTAATGAAGATAGAAGCTCTTTATATGGACAGAGAGTGCAAGATAAAATTATCTATGACGGAAGTTCATACTATTGCAGCTATTGGTATTGCAGAACTTAAAAGTATGGGTGAGATTGCAAGACGACTTCATATAACTGTTGGAACATTAACAGTTGCAATAACAAATCTTGTAAAAAAAGGGTATGTTGAGAGATATAAGAGCGAAGAAGATAGAAGAATTGTCAAGGTAGGTCTTACAAAACAGGGCAAAAAGATATATGATATACATGAGAAGTTTCATCATGAACTGGCAGATGCGCTTGTAAAAGGTTTTAATGTAGAAGAAAAGCAGATTGTAGCAAGGGCACTCGCTAATCTTGGTGAATTTATTGCTATAAGATATGAAGTATAGGAGCAGATGAGATGATTACAACAAGAATAATTGCAACAGGTGCATGTGTACCGGAACAGGTTATAACCAATGATGATCTTGCAAAGATAGTAGATACAAGCGATGAATGGATCACACAGAGAACTGGAATAAAGCAGAGACGAATATCAGCAGGAGAGAATACGTCAGCTTTTGCTATAGGTACAGCAAAACAGCTTCTTGAGAGAGCAGAAGTGGCAGCAGATTCAATAGAACTGATTATTGTGGCTTCAGTAACGGCTGATTATGGAACTCCATCTCTTGCGTGTATGATACAGAAGGAGATAGGTGCTGTAAATGCAGTCGCATTTGATGTAACTGCGGCATGCAGCGGTTTTATGTTTGCACTTAGTATTGCAGATAAATATATTAAATCCGGTGTTTATAACAATGCTATTGTCATAGGTGCGGAAACATTATCTAAGATAGTTGACTGGAAGGACCGTTCTACATGTGTTCTTTTTGGTGATGGTTCCGGCGGGGCATATGTTGAAAAGTCAGAAGAATGTGGAATTATACAGGAAGAACTTGGAAGCAAGGGTGAGATATATGACATCCTTTCAGAAGGATATACAAGATGTTCTAATCCATTTAATGATGTTGAACAAGGAATTGATCCATTGTGGTATGTCAATATGAATGGAAGAGAAGTGTTCAAGTTTGCGACTAAGTCAGTTGTTAAGAGCGTAAAAAATGTTCTTGACAATGCGGGTGTTTCGGCAGATGAATTAAAATACATAGTGCCTCATCAGGCAAATTTAAGGATTGTAGAAATAGTATCCAATAAACTTAAAGTTCCTATGGACAAGTTCTATATGAATATGGACAAATATGGAAACACATCATCTGCAAGTGTTCCAATGGCTCTTAACGAGTTAAATGAAAAGGGACTGATTGAAAGAGGAGACAAAATTCTTCTTACCGGTTTTGGCGGTGGAATGACATGGGGAACTATGTTGATCACATGGTAATTGGGATATTACTGAATCAGAAGGCTTATCTATATGAATATAGGGGCTTTGGCAGATATACAGTTAATATATATAAACAAAATGAAAATCAGGAGGATTAAATCATGGTATTTGAAAAAATCAGAGAAATTATTGCAGAACAGACAGGAAAAGATGAAAGCGAGATCACATTAGAAACAAACGTTAAAGATGATCTTGACGCTGATTCTTTAGACTTATTCCAGATCATCAACGATATCGAAGATGAATTTGACGTAACAGTTGAAGATCCTGAATCAATTGTAACAGTTAAAGATGCAGTTGATTTCGTAGAAAGTCACAAGAACTAGAAAATTTTAGGTCTGCAGGGGCGTTACTTTTCAAGCGCAAGCCTGACACTTGCTGGCACATCACAGGTGTGAACAGTAATGTGTCGTGACGCTTCTGCAGATTATTCCATTGTAATGGAGGAGTTTTAATGAAGACAGTATTTATGTTTAGTGGCCAGGGTGC
>CAZFFA010000050.1:0-13875 GCA_964517955.1 uncultured Jutongia sp.
TCTTTTTATGGTGGAATAGCCTTTCATTTCTGAAATGAAATAAACAAAAGCTGCGTAGCAGCGACTGACAGCGTAGCTGGCAGGTTTATGAATGTAAGAAATAAAAGGCTGAACTGTTACATGAATGTAAAAAATGAAAGCCTGAACTATTACATTATAGCCATTCATTTCCTCCATTCATAAAATTGACAGAACATAGCCATTTTTGTAAAATAAAGCAATAAACAATACTAGGAGGTTTTTTATGTACGCAACATTTTGGGCATTGCTCCCACCTATAATAGCTATAGCTCTTGCGCTTATCACAAAAGAAGTCTACAGCTCACTTATGATCGGTATAATAGTTGGTGCAATGTTCTGTGCTAATTTTTCATTTGAAGGAACTGTAAACCAGATGTTTGAGGGCGGTGTAGTAAAGGTGCTGTCTGACAGCAGTAATGTCGGTATTCTTATATTCCTTGTGATACTTGGAACTATGGTCGCACTTATGAACCGCGCGGGCGGCTCGGCTGCATTTGGACGCTGGGCATCTGAACATATTAAGACAAGAGTAGGCGCGCAGCTTGCTTCTATACTTCTTGGCATACTTATATTTATCGATGATTATTTTAACTGCCTGACTGTAGGAAGTGTTATGCGTCCTATCACAGACAAGCATCAGGTTTCAAGAGCCAAACTTGCCTATCTTATAGATGCAACTGCCGCACCTATATGTATCATAGCACCTATTTCATCATGGGCTGCTGCCGTAACAGGCTTTGTCAAAGGGCAGGATGGTTTCTCTATATTTATAAATGCCATACCTTACAATTTTTATGCTATCCTTACCATCATAATGATGATCACAATCGTAACTCTCAAATTTGATTATGGTCCAATGCTTATCCATGAACAGAATGCCGCCAAAGGCGACCTTTTCACCAGTGGAAAAACTTCCCACGAAGAAATAAAACCTGCCGAAAATGCAAAAGGAAAAGTTATAGATATGATCCTTCCAATAATATGTCTTATATCATGCTGCATAATTGGCATGATATATACAGGTGGATTTTTCTCAGGAACGAATATAATCAAAGCCTTTTCAGAAAGCAATGCATCTCTTGGTCTTGCCATGGGAAGCTTCTTCGGACTATTATTTACTATAATATTCTATGTATGCAGACGTGTTATCTCTTTTACAGAATGTATGGAATGTCTGCCGGAAGGCTTTAAGTCAATGGTTCCTGCCATCCTTATACTTACACTTGCATGGACACTTAAATCAACAACTGACACACTCGGTGCAGATGTATTCGTAGCCGGTGTCATGAAACAGTGTGCCGGAAGTCTTATGAACTTCCTTCCTGCCATTATCTTCCTCGTCGGATGTTTTCTTGCATTTGCGACAGGAACATCATGGGGCACATTCGGAATACTTATTCCTATCGTTGTAGCCGTATTTGAAAACTCTGACCCTAAGCTTATGATAATATCAATATCAGCATGTATGGCAGGCTCAGTATGCGGTGATCACTGCTCACCGATTTCCGATACAACGATCATGGCTTCAGCAGGCTCTCAGTCAAACCATGTAAATCATGTATCAACACAGCTTCCATATGCAATGAATGTAGCCGCTGTATCCTTTATATCATATATACTTGCAGGTTTTATCAAAAATGCATTTATCGTACTTCCTATATCTATAGTAATGATGATAGGTGTACTTATGGTTATTAAAAAACAGACCGCACATAAACAGAGGGCTTAGCATTGTAAATTAAAAATAAAGTGTATGCCTGCCGCTTACTTTTACTGTATATAGAATTCCAAAGTAATTTCCTATACAACCAAAAAGCCTGCTTATAACAAGCAACGTTATAAGCAGGCTCTTTTTTGTAAATCAATTCATAATTTTACTTCAGACACTGTGCAAACTTCTGTTTTGCCTCGTTAATCTTCTTTTCCTCAGCAGCAGGCGTTGGATAATATCCCTTTGCTGACATCATATGAAAGATATCATCCTGAATATCATGCTCCTGTTTTAATATATTGAGCATACAGTTACGCACTTCTTCATGTGCACACTCATCTGAAAACATGTTGTAGCTTGCTGTTGATGCCTTCTGTGCTTTAAGTCCATCTCCAAGAATATCCTTGTCTGTATACTGTTCTTTGTTCTTAATATCCATACTAATCCTCATTTCTGCGCACGTTTTTTGCGCATACCGAGTTTGTGTCAAGTGCGCGCAGACACAAATCTCGTGTGTGAAAAATCTTTCGTATATGGATTTTTCACACTATCCTCCAATCTCCTATCCAAGCATAGAATACAACTCATTAAAATGACCCTGGTGCTGTTTTGATACTCTTTCAAACTTTTCTTTAATCTCCTGATCTTCTGTCTGTTCAGCCAGCATCTTAAACTTTTTAACAAGCAGTTCTTCCTCTGACAATGAATCATTAAGCATAGATAATTCCTTTTCTGATAACTGTGTCATACTTTACCATCCCTTTCCGCAACCTGCTTTGCAGGCACAAAGTGTACCATCTTGGTTACTGTAAATATTGTAGCTTTTACAGCAGCCAATCTGGCTTTAATGAACCATACATAGTATGAGCACTTTTTAGAAAATTATTCTGATAAAATACATACACCGGATATCTTCATACAATCAGCTCACTAAGTGTATCATACACCTTCTGTGGATCAATAGGTTTTGAAAGATGAGCATTCATCCCGGCTTTCTTACTGGCTCTTACATCTTCTTCAAATGCATTGGCAGTCATGGCAATTATAGGCACTGTCTTTGCATCCTCTCTGTCAAGACTTCTTATAGCCCTTGATGTCTCCAGTCCATCCATGACAGGCATACGGATATCCATAAGAACCGCATCATATGTATTCTCCTCGGATTTTTTAAACATTTCAAATCCTATCTCACCATTTTCTGCGGTCTCAATCTCCATCTCTGCTCTTTCCAAAAGACGTACTATAATCTGGGTATTGAGCGGATGATCCTCACATACAAGCACATGTTTTCCCTTAAGATTTTCATCAATATTTCCATGTTTTTTCTGTCCGGCTTTTGCTTTATCCCCATTATTGTCCTCTTTGCTGACAACTTCCGCATCTACATTTTCTTCATGAGTATATTCTGCATCAGCCTCCTGTTCGATTCTTTCATTTTCGTATATACCAATATCTTCTTTGCACATCTGAAGTCTGAAATCAAGTATAAATTTAGTCCCGACACCTTTTCTGCTTACACATTTTATCGTTCCACCCATCATCTCGATAAGTTTCTTGGCTATTGAGAGTCCCAGTCCTGTACCCTCCCCGCTGTCATGTTCCTGTACAAAAGGTGTGTACAAATCCTCCATAAATTCTTCACTCATACCTATTCCGCTGTCTTCTACTACAACAACGAAATGTACATATTCATCTATTACAGGAGTCATGCTGACTTTCAAGCTGACTACTCCATCCATATCAGTAAATTTAACTGCATTTGACAAAAGATTCATAACAATCTGGTTAAGATGCTGCTCATCTACCATTACATTGTAATCTCCCTCGCTTATATCCTTCTTAAATATAACGCCCTTTTTCTGTGCAACCTTATCAATAATGGTAATTATTGTTTCCCATAGTTTTGAAGTTTTTTGCGGTTTACATACTATATCGATTTTGTTACTTTCAATCTTTGTCATATCAAGGACTTCATTGATAAGCCCAAGAAGATATTCTCCTGATGAATGTATCTTATCAAGGTATTCTGCTATCATAGCCTCGTCTGCACCATCAAGAAGCTCAGGTGATGAAAAGCTAATAATCGCATTCATCGGAGTTCTCATATCATGGCTCATTCTGGAGAAAAATTCCATTCGTGCCGTATCTCTGCTTGCAGTTCTATTAAGTTCTTCTATAGATTCGACAAGCTGGTCTATCTCATATATACCAATTCGTCCAAGTTTAAATCCGTCTTTTGGTTCTGTATGTCTGACCTTATTCGCCATCCGGGTAATAGGCTGTGCAAATCTACGGCTTACTGCTATAATGCATAAAATACCCAATATAAGTGATATCAGAGCTACCATTGCCAGAGTATGTTTAATTTTACTTATGTATGAGAAAAACTCCTTATTATTGACAAGTGCAACCAATACAAGCTTCTGATCTTCAAATGGATTATTATTGTTATATATGGAGATTTCCGCCATATTTCCATAAAATTTCGTTCCATCACGACCTATAACATTAAATCCATCCAGATTTTTTTTATAATCTAGTTTTATATCTTCGTTATTTGTGAAGCATCTGTTAAATATAGCTCCATTTTCTGCAATAGGCTTACATACATCTTTACTTTTATTTGTCATTGCAAGGATATAGCATCCACTGTTGGTGCCTGCAATTTCCTGCTCTGACATAAGTGTTGAAAGATAATCTATAGTAAGCTCGACACCTAGAACAGCATATGGATATCCCTCCTCATCCATAAGAGGCATTGAATACGACACAACAGGCTTGTCTATCCTGCTAACCTTATGAGTTTGCGCAAAATAAGCAATATCCTCCCCTTCCGCATCCGGATTATCCCAAGCAGCATTTAGGGGATTATAATAAAAATCACCGTTTTTTTCGGAATTGAAAGTATATCTCGCCTCCCATCCCGAATCAAGTGAACACTTAATATCACTTATAATAGAACTCGGAGCTCTTTCAATAAGAAGATCCTCAACCCCTGTATAATTACTTTTCTGGTCAAGGTCTCTTATACAAAGTCCTATCTTCTGTTCACCATTTTTATCAAATTTACTTTTTTTCTTCTGATTATTAACGATGACAAAAATTCCATTTACCTCATTCTTTCTGAGCGCAGTTATCATAGCACCTGATATATCAAGCAGAAAATCCTGCTGCTGATCTTTTCCACGTGTCAGCGGCTTACTTCCATACTTATAACAATATTTACCGTAAACATTGGCAATCTGCTTTCTACATTCCTCTAGTCTTATCCAGCTTTTGTTGTAAAGTGTCTCTATCTCATTTTTGCGGTTAACAATCCTTTCATCTAAAATATCAGCAGCATTATTACTAAGCGTCTGTTCAATACCACCATAAACAGCCACAACATAAAACAAACATGCCTGCATTGTCATTATCAGAAAAAATGGTACAAAGAGAGCTCTGAATATTGATTTATTTGTTTCTGAATAATTTATTTTCTTCAAATACTTATCCTCCTCATTACCATAAAAACAGTCTGCCCAATCTGCATGACATCACATTATCTGCTGGTAAATAATATAGCTTTTCCTTACTCACTTATCAGTTTTTTTACCTCTGCTGTAATCTCATCAAACCATTTGTCAAAATATTCATCTGTAGAAAATTCTTTTACAGCTTCTTCTCTTGAAGAACCTGCCTTTATTTTCTTAACAACTTTTTCCCTGTCCTCTTTTGCCCTGCTATCCAATGCGTCGCCCAGATAAGCTCTGACTGGTTTACTTCCATTGAACGGCTTTATAGCATACGCTGTACTCTTTGTAAATGCGTCTGCACTGATAATAAGAGAGTTTAATATATTCTTTCCACTTGATGTAGATGTGTCACCCTTATATGCTTCCGTAATTGACTTTTCATCATTTGCCTGAAGATAAACAGGTGAATAGCCTGATGTTACAGCAAAATTCATATTCTGTTCAGGCTTTGAAAACCACTTAAGAAATTCTGCTGCAGCCTCCTGCTGTACCTCTGTGGATTTTTTAAGCATACAATAATTTGCTCCCTGCTGTACAACAGAATCTACAACAGCATCTTTAAACAGAAGTTCCTTTGTCTCATACATATCTATCTTATGTGTAGAATCATCCTCCAGTGTAACCATGTCAGGCAGATAACCGGTACTAGATGATGATGACGTAAGTGCAAGAATCTGTCCTGTTTTTGCATCTTCTGATCTGAACTTTGCATTGGCAGCAAAATATCCATTAATAAAAGGTATGTAATAATTATCCCATAATGTCTTGAATACATCTCTGTCCATGTCAACTTCTACTTTTCCATTTTTCTCTTTGAAAAGTTCATGACCAAGCTCATAACTGCCAAGATAAATATAATTGGCTATTGAGTCTCTTCCATAAAGTGCCTTTCCATCTTCAGGCACATCAGGTGTCTTATCATCTGTCCACTTATAATATTTTTGTGCTGCTTTCACAAGATCTTCTTTTGTTTTTATATCCTTAAGCTGTACGCCTGTTGCTTTTGCAAAATCTTTCCAGTCTGTTTCATTGGCTGCAAATATCTCTGTTGACTTCAAAATAGGGTATGAAAGAAGCTCATTTTTATCTCCAAATCTTCCTTCCTCTAAAAAACCGGGCACTATTTTTGCTAAATCCTCTTTTCTGAAATATTTATCCATATTTACAAGAGCTTTTTTCTTATTTAATATATACGCAGTCTCAGAATATACTGAAGCAAGTGTCGGACACTCCTGCGCACCTGCTTTTCCATCTACTGAATCAATAAGAGAATCTGCAAGAGTATCTATATCTCCCAGACTTTCAGACACAACCACTATTCCCTTGTCCATTCCAACTGTAGTATTGAATTTTTCTACAAGTTCATCAAATCCCGTAAGCTGGTCACCATTGTAATAATTCCATACAGTGATAGTTACCGGTTTATCCGGATTAAGTTTACTCTTATTGGTGCTTTTCTTTTTGCTGCCACATCCGGCAGACACTATCATCATTGATACAACCAGTAACATTGATACAAACACCTTAAGGTTTTTTCTCATTTTCATAGTAATCTCCATTCTTGATTTATTTATATGCATTTAATACAATTGCTTTTTTGACACTTTAGTCTATTATATGATATTCTAAACAGAGCTTCAAGCAGTAAAATATATATAACTAAGGATGTGATTATGCGATGAAATTATATATACTTCGTCATGGAGAAACAGCATGGAATACTGAAAAAAGAATGCAGGGGCAGACAAATATTCCACTTAATGACAATGGAATTAGCCTTGCCAAAAAAATTGGAAGTCATATGAGAAATGTTCATTTTGACTATATATTCAGCAGTCCACTTGACAGAGCTGTCACCACAGCAAAACTCATTACTGAAAACAGAGACATTCCATTTAAAACAGATGACAGGCTTATTGAAATGTCTTTTGGGAAATGGGAGGGCTGCCGTATAACTGATCCGGATGCTGTTCCATCTAAATTTAATGACAATTTTGTGAAAGACCCCTTACACTGCATAGTACCACCTGAAGGAGAGTCTTTCATGGATGTTATCGCCCGTACCGGAAATTTTTTAGATTGGCTTTGCTCAGATTCTGAATATAAAGATGCCGATATCCTTGTTTCAACACATGGTGCTTCAGGACGCTGTCTTCTATCTAATTTCTATGAAGATAAAGAGGATATCTGGAGAGGCTGCGTTCCTCCCAATTGTTCTATCTGTATCGTAGAAATCAAAGATGGAATAAAAAAGGTTCTTGAAAAAGATAAGCTATTTTGATGATATCCGTAACAGTAACTGACAGAAAAACCAGCAAGTTTATGATATATCCAAAGAACTCCTATACCATATACCGGCATAGGAGTTCTTTGTTTGCAACAGTCTTACCATAAACGGATTGGCTGTTACATTTATATAATTTTTTAAGGGGGTTGGCTTAATTATTTTGTTACTTTTACAAGAGATAAATCTGATAATGTAATAAGTGCAGCAGCACTTTCAGCATCCTTAATCTGTCCCATAGATACTGAAAATTCTATAGTCTTTGAAGATGCTGTTACTGGATCTGTTACAACTTCAATCGGAGTTACTTCATTTGCCTTAAGGCTTACCTGAGTACCACCATACCACTTGTATCCATTGTCAGGATCCATAAGACCAACTTTTATATCTCTTGCAGCTGATGATTTAGCATTTAATGTAAGCTTATATGTGCAGCCATCTTCAAATTCGATGTTACTCTGTTTAAGCTGTACATGCCATTCGTCTGTACCAACTTTCTTTATATCAAATGTAGCGACACCATCTTTTAATGTATATGTACCTTCTGCTCCACCTTCTCCATAATATGATGCACCCCATGAGCCATCTTTTTCAAATTTGCTGTCTTTTAAAAGATTAGCAGCCGGATCTGTTGTTTCTACAAGTTTGATATTGTCAATAGCAATTTTATGCTCTTTTGTAATCTGTTTACCATTTACTGCACCAAGTGAGAAGCTTAAGATTGTTTCTGGGTCTGTGTCTTCTTTCATCTGGAATGTCTTTGTAAATGTCTTGAATGTACTTGTAAGATTTACTGTATTGTTGTCATCACCTGAATACTGTGTCCAGTCTTCGCCACCTTCAGCGTTCTTATGGTCTGAACCATCTCTCTGGAATGCATATTTTATAGCTCTGTCTACATTGCATTTAGCATCAAAGCTGAATGTATACCACTGATCTTTTTTAAGTGTAATATTGTCCTGCTTAAGCTGAACTTTCCAGTCTGCATCGCCAGTATCTTTGATTGTTACTTCCATTGCATTGTCAGTATCTTCCTGCTGATTCTCGATGATATGAGTTACACCTGATGAAATACTTGAATCTGAAAATACTTCAAAGCCTGTTTCTCCATTTGAGAAATCACCATTTGTGATAAGTGCATCTTCCTGTACACGTACATTGTCAATGTAGATTGTACCTTCTGTACCAAGTAAGAATGTAAGTACTTTGTCTGCGGCATCAAATGCTTCTTTGTCTGATGTAAATGAGAACTTAAAGTTCTGTGTCTTATCTGTTAATTTAGCTTCAAACTCTTTACCTGCCAATGCAGCTTTGATTGAAGCCGCTTTATCAGCTCTTGCATCAAATGTTAATGCATATTTTGTACCCGGTTTGATTGTTATATTCTTCTGGGCAACTGTTAAATCTTTAAGTTCTTTAACACCTGCTGGAACTACTGCCTTAAGCTCACGGACATTGTTTTCATTGGTTACGCCTACTGTTGCATTGCAGTTATTTGTAACTGTCCAGTTAGCCATACGCTTATTGCCTGCTTCATTACCCTGATCAAATGTACCGTTTATTACATAGTTTCCATCCGGAAGAGTATTTGACACTTCAAATGTACCTATTTTTTCAAGTCTTACATTTGTTATATGAACTGTAGCTGTTGAGCTCTGATTACCTAAGTTAAATTCTACACGGCCATAAGGATCATTGTATTTTTCAGCCTTGAATGTATATTCAAAATGCTTCTTTTCTTTTGTAAGATTTACTGTTGTATTAGGCAGATAACGAATCCATCCATTTTCAGGAGCTGATACATCTATAATCATTGTTCTTGCTTCATCTGCATATGCATCAAATGAAAGTTTGTATTCTGTACCTTTACGGATAGGCATATATGACTGGATCATCTGTACACTGTAATCTAAATTACCGGCATCCTCTGTCTTTATTACAAGCTCTTTATCTTTAGTTTCGGCTGTTGCCTTACCTGTACCGGCTGTAATGAATTTCCACTTATTGTCATCATCCAGTTTATCAGTTGAATCAGAGAAATCACCATTTGTTACATAGTTGCCTGTAGAATCAGCTTCTTTATACTTTCCTTCTTCCTGTGCAGGCTTCTGTGCATTTTCATCTGCCTCTTTGTAAGTTTCGTCACCCTTGTGATAAATCTTAACATAATTAACTACCATACGTGCTTTTTCGTCGAATGTTGTAGTTTTATCAGGATTTCCAGGCCAGTTTCCACCTACTGCAAGATTAAGTATTACATAGAATGGCTGGTCATATGGTGCAGGATATGTAAGTTCATCAAATCCATCTTTCTTGCTATACCAGTTGTTTTCTTCATGAACAAATACACCATCTACATAGAAGCTTATCTTACCCGGCTCCCATTCACATGTATATGTATGATACTGGCTGTAGAAATCACCTTTATCAAGAGTAATCTTACCCTGTAATTCTTTGTGTGGCTCACCAAAATGAAGTGTACTGTAGGCTGTCTTTGTATCATTGCCAAGTACTTCTGCAATATCAATCTCACCACACTTAGGCCACTGTCCGTAAAGGCTCTCATCGGTTGGCATCATCCAGAATGCAGGCAGGAATCCCTGTCCTTTCGGCATCTTTAATCTTGCTTCAAAACGACCATATTTGTAATCAACCTTGTTCTGTGTGTTGATACGACCTGATGTGTAATTGCCATTTTTATCCTTTAATGCCTGAATTACAAGATTACCATCTTTAACGTAGATATTCTTTTCAGAATCTACATATTTCTGAAGCTCATTGTTAACCCAGCCCGGTTCATGAGTTTCAACATTCCATTTTGTTCTGTCAAGCTTCTTTCCATTGAAATCATCCTTGAACACAACATCATCTTCTGTATACTTGTTGCTGCATGCATAAAACTTATCTGTTGTATCCGATGCCGGTGTTGGTTTTACAGTTGGCTTTGGTGTTGGCTTTACAGTAGCTTTCTTTACTGTTACATTTACTACAGCTTTCTTTTTCTTATCAAATTTGCTTATTACACTGATCTTTGCTTTACCGGCTTTGACAGCCTTAATAACACCCTTTGAAGATACTGTAGCAACTTTCTTGTTGCTTGTCTTAAATGTTATTTTTTTACTTGCTTTACCTGTAACTGTGACTTTTGTCTTAAGTGTAAAAGATTTCTTTTCAATTAAAGTAAGCTTGTTTCCCTTAGCATTGGTTACTTTGACTGATTTAACAGCCTTTTTTGTCTTTGCACCGGCACTGACATTAGTTGTAAATACAGATGTCATAACCATTGCAGCAGACAATGCAACTGCTGTTGCCTGTTTAAATCTTCTCATATGCGTCCTCCTTTTTGTGCATAATGTTTATTTTTTCATAAAAAGATATTAACATTTTGGCATTTTCGCATATATCAAATTCATGCACTTTTTATCAAAATTGTGATATAGGTATTATTTAAAATATAAAAAACAGCAAAAATTTATTGTACATAAATCTTTACTGTTTTTATATTTTTTACAACTGGAAGCTTCCCATTATCTTATGTAATTCCTCAGCCATCTTAAGCAGCTCCTCTGATGAAGCCTGGACATTCTGCATAGTTTCATTTACCTCTTTTACCGAATTAATTGTATCATATGTAAGAGTAGCATTTTCTTCTGATACACAGGCCAGGCTGTCTACAGAGTCTGATATTGATGTACTTGATGTATTTAAGACTACTATCTTATCCTTTATATTGACCATATTTTTACGCGACTGTTCAACTTTGTCTGAAACAGCCTTATGTGTTTCTCTTGTTTCTTCAAGTTTTTCCTGCTGTACATCCATATTCTCACGTACTTCATTCATTACCTGTACTGTCTTATCTGAAATTTCAGCTATGTCATTAAGTATTAGCTGTATATCCTGACTCGAATTATTACTTTGTACGGCAAGCTTATTTATCTGGTCGGCAACTACTGCAAAGCCTTTACCCGCCTCTCCTGCTCTTGCTGCTTCTATATTGGCGTTGATTGAAAGAAGGTCTGTTTCATCAGCAATAGCCTGAATTAGTTCTACAGCATTTCTAATCTTTTTAACTGCATCAGACATAAGATTTATCTGTTCTGTAGCTTTTGCTATTGATACTTTTGTATCATCACTTGAATTTGTAAGTTCACTTATTGTCCTTTCTGATTCATGTTCTTTATCTGACATTTCCTCCGCATTTTCAGCCATAATATCTACCTCTCCCACAATCTGTTCAATCTGGACATTGATTGTATTGATATCATCTTTGGCATTGGCTGTGCTGTCCGCCTGATTTCTTGCACCATCAGATATTTTCTTTACTACATTTTCAACATTTTGTATATCGTCTGTGCTTGTCTGTGCCATACTGGACAACTCATCAGCAGATTCTCTAAGCATTTCACTCAATTCTTTGATGCCAGACACCATATCATTGAAGGTATGCTGAAGTTTAACAGAGCTTCGATATATGTCACCCAGCTCATCATTGGCTTTAAATGTCTTTGCATGAGGAACTGCATCAAGTCTTCCATCAATTATCTTATCAAGGAAAGATTTTGTATGCATCATTTTTCTAACTGTTTTTCTTGATGTGAATATTACGATTATACATACAACAACTACAACCATCACCGAAAATATCATTAACTGATGTGACTGATTTTGAATTGTTTTATTCAGGCTTGTTACTTCCTGTGATATTTCCACTGCACCAAATGTGCTTCCATCTGAATTGATAAGTGGTTCATAGAATACATAACATGCCTTTTCTCCAACATTAAAGTCCTTTAAAAACACTTCTTTTCCTTCTGATACTTTATCGTATACTTTCTGCTCAGTACCAGTTCCTGTTACTTTATGACCTGCAGAATTTTTTACAGTTGTGAGAAGACGCATATTACCAAACATCATCGATACATCGAAACCTGTCTTTTCACCTATGGCATCTACAAGCTCACTATTTCCTGAAATCTTTGTATCTCCTTTTGTAACCTGGCCTCCTATATCCATCGCATAATCGCCTTTATACAGATTGGTATATGTTTCAACAATAGAAGCTGCTGCAATCTTCATTGATTTTTTTATCTCACCTTCCATTGTACCTTTCAATGTTCTTGTACTTATTGCTGTAACAATAATACACGCAAATATCATTGGCAGTATACACATTGCAAGTAATTTTCTTGAAAAATTAAATATTCTGATTTCTTTGTCTTTTCTCTTCTTTACAGACTTTTTACTCTTTTTCTCTGCATTTTCCTTTTTTATTTTTTTATTTATCCTGCCTTTTTTTAATTTTTCTTTCTTTACTACTTTGGTCATCTTACTATTTTTTCCTTATTTATATCACCTTTTTTTCTAATCATATTCATATCTATCACTCCTGTTTCTTTAAAATAGACATTATTATCCGCAAAATTGTTTTTACCAATATATATCCTGACTTTATCGTATAAACCTTTACACCATAACAAACTTTTCTGATAATTTTTTCATATAATGATGCAAGGGTCAAAATACCTTTTGACTCCAACATCATATAATATAAAACACACTCAAAAAGCGGAGAAATATACTTCCCCGCCTTTCTATTGACTAAATAAATACACTTTTTATTTTTAACCCTTTACACTACCAAGAGCAACACCCTGAACGATATGCTTAGATAATATTAAGTATACTACGATTACAGGGAAGATAGAGAATGCTATCATCATATAAACCTGCCCCATATCGAACTTCAGCCAATCAGCCGCACGAAGCTGGGCGATGAGGATTGGGAGTGTCTTCTTCTTATCATCATGAAGAATAAGTGCAGGTACAAAGTAGTTGTTCCAACTGCTTACGAATGTGAATATCGCCTGTACTGCAATAGCCGGTTTCATAAGTGGAAGTACGATCATATTGAATGTATGGAACTCACCTGAACCATCAATTCTTGCTGCCTCGATAAGTGACAGTGGCAATGAGCTTTCCATGTACTGCTTCATATAGAAGAATGTTACAGGAGCTGCTATTGATGGTATTATAAGAGGAATAAAGTTATCCTCAAGTTTAAGGTTGCTTACTAACTGTACGAAACCTAATGCTGTTACCTGTGTTGGTATCATCATGACTGCAAGTATAAATGAATACAATGCATTTTTTCCTTTGAAATCGTATGCATGAATCGCATATGCTGTCATTGTTGAGAAGTATACACAGAGTACTGCACTCAATGATGATATGATAAAGCTGTTGAGAAGTCCATTGAATACAGGCAGCGTGCCATGCATAAGGTTAGTCCAGTTCTTTATCAGATTGGTTGATGGTAAAGCAGAGAAACCACTCTGAAGATT
>CAZFFA010000051.1:0-10930 GCA_964517955.1 uncultured Jutongia sp.
TTATGGAATAAATATAGGAAATTCATTTTAGATAATACAATGGTCGCATTTTTATATCTGCAACTAGGCTATATCAGCTTGATGTAAGACAGCGAAATTGATTCTCTATTGCTTAAAAAGCTGATGTTTTATCAATCAATCTTCCGAAATAATATACCCCTTCATTTTATTGCAAGCTCAAGTATCGTCACTTAGTTATAGGTGGCCGAACTATTACCTTCACACAAACTTCTTAAAATACTCACACTCTTCCCTATTGCATTTTTCTGCCTCGTCCAGCTTCATATTGCAATGAAATACATGTCCCAGCTCCTTTTCTGAATCTCCATAAAAATGAAATTCGCTTGGAATACTTTTTTCCACTAATTTTTTAGAAAGTATAAAAGCCTGATATTCCAGAAAATCTCCTGTACACGTCATATAAAATACCGGTGGGAATTTTTCTGTTATATGATTCGTCACATCAATAGTATAAAGTTCTTCTTTTGTTCCGCCATCCGGCAGATAATCTTTCATAAGCTCTGATGTAAGTTCATCTCCATTTTCCGGATCAATAGTATATGCGCCACAATTCAATGCAACTGCTGTAGGTACAAAGCCATCTTTTACTTTAAAGTCAAAACCTTCTGCATATTCCGAATTTGTACAGATTGCAGAATACAAAGCAAGCTGATGTGCTCCCGCAGAATCACCAACGCCAAATATATACCTTGTATCAAAATGATACTTACTGCCATTTTCCATGATCCAGTTTATAACAAGATTTATATCTTCCAAAGCTGCCGGGAATTTATATTCCGGTGCAAGGCGGTATGTAAAATTCACTACAGCAAATCCGTACTTAACAAGGCTCATACAATAATACTGATATCTTTCCTTATCTCCATATACCCAGCCGCCGCCATGAACACTTACAATTACAGGAAGTTCTTTTTCACCTGCATCCTTTGGACGATATACGTCAAGCACCTGCCACCTTGGATCATCTCCATATACTATATCATCGAATCTTTCTACATCATCAGGTGTCTTAAGACCTGCATCCCTGATATCATCACTTTTCTTAAAATCATGTCTAACTCTGTCACTTGTTACGGACATTTTTCTACCTCCATCATTAACTAAACCCACCATAGCTGTGCATTATATCACAACCCGGTGGGTTTTATTCATTGAATATAAAAACTAAATACTTCTATCAAGCCTGTATACCGCCATTTAATATTTATCAGTTGCTATCTCAACTACTTTGTCTGTATAAGCTTTTGTGTCCAGATCCAGTATATTGTATGCCTGTTTTTCAGATATTCCAAATTCATCCTTCAACATACCAATGATCCTTCTTCTACAACTTCCAAGATCCTCCTCAACTCCAAGTTGTCTTGCAGTGTCAATATTGTCATCATATTTTTTAAGACCTTTAAGAAGTGAATTGAGTGCTTCAGGATAATACTTCATCTGCTCATAATTGCTATACGCATCAAGTGAATGCTGCACTTTCATCACTGTAACGATTTTATCATACGCTTCGGGATCTTTGTCTTTAAGCTTTGAACCAACAGCTTCTTGATATGCATCTTCATATTTACCAAGTCTAAAATACTTTTCTGCATTAGATTTAACACTGCTGTATCCAAATAAATTTGTACCGGCTATAACACTGACAAGAAAAATACCGGCTATAACAACAACTATAGTAACTCCGACTTTATTCAGCTTACCAACAACCTCATTGGCTGCTGCCTCTGCTCCTTCTGCTTTTCGTGCCTCTTTCTCTGCCTTCTTTGCAGCCTTTGCCTCTGCTTTTTCGGCTTTCTTTGCGGCTTTCGCTTCTGCTTTTTCAGCTTTCTTTGCAGCCTTTTCTTCTGCTGCTGCCTTCTTTGCCTCTTCTTTTTCCAGCTTAAGCTTTTCATCTTCTTCAGCCTTAACTTCCTCGTCAAGCTTAGCCTGTCTCTCTGCTTCTGCTATTTCTTCATTGATTACATTGCCAAAAAGACGTTTGAAAAAGCCCGGTTTCTTTTCCTCGGATGTTTTTTCCTGTGGAAGCATATCGGCAACATTGTCTATAGCTGCTCCTGAATCACCAGATTCTTCTGTAGACGCAGTATCTTCTGGCTGATCTCCCCCAAGCATATTCAGCAGGTCATCGACATCTGCCATTCCTTCTTCATTTTCCGATAACGCATCTATATCCAATGGTGCTTCATCCGCAGTGCCATCATTGCCACCCTGCACATCTTCATCAAGAGACCCCGTCATATCAAGATTATCCAACAGACCATCAAGCATATTGTCTATGCCATCACCAGATGCTTCCTGATTTTCAGTTTCTTCCTCTTTATCACCCGAAGCTTCACTATCAAGAGACATTATGTCATCTAAGGACATTATTCCATCATCTGATCCATCACCTTCATCCAATGACATTATATCATCTTCCGATGCAGTACTGTCATCCGGTGACATTGTATCATCTTCTGATGCAGTACTATTGTCAAGTGATAAAATATCGTCCAAAGCAATATCACTATCCTCTGATACATCAGCCTTACTTTCCGGAATCTCCGGTTCAACTGTACGCATATCAGATTCTTCTGTCTTATCAGCTTCCATCATATCAGTAAGGTCATCAAGTCCCGGCAAATCATCTATATCACCTGTATCTGACAAATCACCTATATCATCTAATGACGGAAGATCTGAGCCATCTTCAATACTATCAATCTCTGGAAGGTCATCAGCATCCGGTAAGTCATCAACATCCGGCAGTTCTTCTGATTCCGGTATATCACTTACATCTGGAAGATCATCAAGATTTCCTAAATCTGACAAATCACCCAATTCACTTAAATCACCAAAATCTCCAAGGTCACTTAAATCCTCAAGATCAACAAAACCTTCAAGATTATCTATATCTCCTAAATTGTCCTTATCTAAATCATTATCTTTACTCAATCTTATATTCTCCTTACAGAACAAAAAGACAATGCATGTTGCATGACTATTATTTAATCTCTATTCCTAAAAGCTTATCCATAGCTGATACAAGATCACCAATTTCCGGCTTTGATAACTGTGCATCGGCTCCTAACTGCTCACCTTTGCGTCTCATCTCATCATTAACAAGTGATGAGAATATAACAAGAGGAATATCCTTAAGTTCATCATCTGTCTTAACAAGCTTTGTAAGACGATGTCCATCCATCTGAGGCATCTCAATATCAGTTATAATAAGTGCAACATCTTTGTCAACTGTTCCTGCCTTCTTAAAATCCTGAAGCTTGTTCCAGCATTCCTGACCATTGTCCGTTACTGTTATATTGGTGTATCCTGCCTGTTCAAGACAGTTTACGATCATCTTACTAAGGAGCGCAGAATCTTCTGCAATAAGGATTGGCATATCATAACGTTCTCTGCCAACCATATGCTCAACATCAGAAACCTTAAGACCTGTCTCAGGATTGATTTCTGAAACGATTTTCTCAAAATCAAGAATTATTATCAGCTTTCCATCGATACGGATAATACCCGTTGCCATACCTTCGCCCGCTGTATTTATCGTTGAATCCGGCTTGATTATATCCGACCATGATACACGATGAATACCAAGAACCGCATTTACATGAAATGCGGTATTAAGCTGATTGAAATTAGTTACTATGTACATATCATTTAAAGTATCTTCCTTTTTCTGAAGATTCATAACTTTAGCTAAATCAATTATTGAGATGATCTCATCTCTAGGCATAAATATACCTTCTATACGAGGATCTGCATTAGGTATAGGAGTTGGTGTCTGGTATGATATGATTTCTCTTATCTTTGCGACATTTATACCATAATAATTATTACCTACTTTAAATTCCAAAATTTCAAGCTCGTTAGTACCACTCTCCAATAAAATTCCTGTCTCCATATTATTACCTCCAAAATATTGTATATAATTTTAGTTAAATCACTATAGCTTACAAATCTATTTGATTGTAATATCTGCCTCTTTGTCTCCGGCTACAGCTTCAATAACAGCCCCTTTAGCTTTGAACGAGGACTTTACTTCAAATATAAGAATACCCTGCTTATTTTCGCCAGCAGGAATACGCATATTGTAATACTGCATATCACCCTGTGCTATTGTAAGAAGAGGTTTTCCATATGATTTATCATTCTTAACTAACTGATAACTGACATCCTTCTTTGTCAGATTTAGCTTTGCGCTTTTTGATGAGATATTTTTTATATTGAAATATACCACCAATAACTTATTGCCTGAACCGGCACTTATTGATGAATAATCAGAACCATAGCTTTTTCCCATTTTATAAGATGTCTGAGTGATTTTTATAGAATTATTTCCTAAAAGGTCACTTAAAGAAACCTTAGCAAGTGATGTATCATCCTTACTGCCATCAGAGCCTGATGATGAATCATTCTTAGGTTTATCAGAACCATCCTGCGGTTCATTGGTTGGTGCTGACGTTGCCGCCGGTGTCGGAGTCGCTGTAAGTATATCTCTGTCATAATCTATACTGTCACTATAATTATTACTATGTTTAAGAAGACAACCCGCTATATACTCTGCTACCATGTCATTGTCCTTATCTGACAACTTCGTAACCTTTGCACATCCTGTCACTGCTGCCATGACAAATGCAGCTATAACAATGGCCATCAGCCTTTTTTTCATCTAATCCCTCCAAATACCAATTGTATTTTCCGTTCAATAATCATGTATGTGATAATAATATCACACATCAAACCATATAGTCAATTATAACACTTTCATTAAAAAAATAGTACAATAAAAAAACACATTTTTGTGTTATTATTGTCAAAGTAATTAAATGATGCAAAGTTCAAAAGCAGATAGCAATGTATGTATACATACAAATTGCTATCTGGTGGCACATCATTAAATATCATTTATTAATCGGGGTGATACAATATGAAAAAGAGCAGATTTCACTTAAACTCAATAAGAACAAAACTGATATTTCTCACTGTAGGTCTACTTGCAATGACAGTTTCCGTAGTGTTATTTATGAATAAGGCTTTTCTACCTTCATATTATCAGCATAGCAAGGTATCCATGCTTGAAAATAGTTACAGCAAAGCAAATTCAATAGTCAAGTCGGATGATGACCTGCAGTCAGGTACAAGTGATCTTACCAATCACAGTACATTGAATCTCGAAATATTGTCCGTCAATAATTCGACCAGTATATATGTATTTAACCTTACAAAATTTCTGGACAACATATATTACTCATATGTTTATCCGGGAGAAAATGTAATAACTGATTATCAGAAAAAGGCAATCTATGAAAAAACAAAAGATTATGTTCTTAATCTTGAATATAACCAGAGTTTTAATGTGCCTGAAAAAGGGCGTGAAATGATAGTAACTACAAAAAAATACTGTGTTTATAAGGTAATGGATGAACGTATCGGATCATATTATCTTGAGCTTTTCGGAAGGCTTGATTCAGGTTCATTTATATATATGAATACAAACTATCAGAGCATGAAAGAAAGCGTCAATACTTTCAACAAGTTTATAGGCTATATCGGTCTCGGAATAATGCTGATAGGAATATTTATAATGATATTTATAAGTAATTATTTCACTAAGCCAATAATCCAGCTCACACATATAGCAAAACGTATGTCAGAGCTTGATTTTGAGATTCGATATCCCGTTACGACCAATGATGAGATAGGTGTTCTTGGCGGTAGTATAAACACTTTGTCTGAAACACTTGAGAAAACCATTTCCGAACTTAAAGCTGCCAACAATGAGCTTCAAAAGGATATTGAACAAAAGACACAGATTGATGAGATGCGAAAAGAATTTCTATCCAATGTATCACATGAATTAAAGACTCCTATCGCTCTGATCCAGGGATATGCCGAAGGCCTTCACGACAATATAAATGATGATGAAGAAAGCCGAAATTTTTATTGTGAAGTTATAACTGATGAAGCCAACAAAATGAATAAGATGGTTAAAAAACTTCTTACTCTTAATCAGATTGAATTTGGCAATAACCAGATAAGCTTTGAAAGATTTGATATCGTTCAGGTCATCCGCTCATCCATAAATTCTGCGACACTTCTCGCTGACCAGAAAAATGCAGCAATATCTATGTCTGATTATGATCCGACATATGTATGGGCAGACGAATATATGGTTGAAGAAGTAATTACAAACTATATAAGCAATGCAATAAACCATGTATCAGGCGAAAATAAAATAGAGGTTAGTCTTGAAAATAGAGATAAAGTTGTAAGGATAAGTGTATTTAACACAGGCGAATGTATTCCTGAGGATGAACTTGATAAAATATGGATTAGATTCTACAAAGTCGATAAGGCAAGAACAAGAGAATATGGCGGCAGTGGTATCGGTCTTTCCATAGTCAGGGCTATACTCGATGCCATGAATCAGAAATGTGGTGTCATAAACCATGAAGATAGTGTTGAATTCTGGTTTGAACTTGACAGGCAGAATTAGACAAAACGGACAGGCTCCCTCATAAATGAGAGAGCCTGTATCTTTATCATGGTATTTAACCATGTATCTGTAAAAGTTTTTCTTTAAGTTCCTGTTCCATCTTTCCGAGTTCTTCCTCTGCTGCCCTTCGCTTAGCCTTTCCTTCGCTCTGAATACGCATAACCTCATCAAGAGTAGATATAAGTGAAGCATTTGTCTGTCTCAACGTATCCATATCAACAATTCCACGTTCAGACTCTTTGGCTGTCTCAATTGTTGCCATTTTAAGTGTTTCTGCATTCTTTTTAAGAAGTTCATTTGTCATATCAGTTACTTCACGCTGTGCTTTAGCTGCCTGTCCTGAATGTGTCACACCAAGAGCAAGTATCATCTGACTCTTCCATAAAGGTATTGTGTTCACGATTGTTGACTGTATTTTTTCAGCCATAAGTGTATCATTACTCTGGATCATACGTATCTGTGGTGCCATCTGAAGTGAAACTGTCCTTGTAAGTTCAAGATCATGAAGCTTCTTTTCAAAACGGTTAGACAGGGCTGCAAGGTCATTTACAGCCTGTGCATCCTCCGGCAGACCGCTCTGTGCTGCTTTAAGTCTTAATTCAGGTATGTCCTTATTGTTAACTTCATTAAGTTTTTTCTTTCCGGCAAGAATATACATAGATAACTCTTTAAAATATCCTTTATTTAACTCATACATTTTATCAAGTACAGCCACATCTTTCATAAGCTGAACCTGATGACCTTCCAAAATACCGCTTATTTTCTCAACATTTACTTCTGCCTTATCATATTTTGCTTTCATCGCAGTAAGTTTATTGGAATTTTTCTTAAAGAATCCGAAAATACCGCCGCTTTCCTCTTCATCAAAAGACTTTAATTCAGTTACCATAGATGACAACATATCACCAATTTCTCCGAGATCTTTTGTCTTGACCGAATTAAGAGTATTTTCTGAAAAATCAGCAATCTTTTTCTGTGCTCCGGCTCCATACTGAAGTATGAGATTTGAATCACTAAGATCTATTTTCTGTGAAAACTGCTCAACCATTGCACGTTCTTCATCTGTCAGATTTGACTCGTCAAATACAGGCTTTGGTGTCTCCTGTACTGCACTCTGCTCTGCCGTATCAGCAACCTCCTGCCTGTCCTCGCCCGCAAACGGCTCAAATGTAAGTGTTGGTGCTTCCTGTTCCATATTAAGTATCTTTTCATCTAATTCACTCATCATCTTTCTCCTTCCTGAAATCAGACCCCATGAGGCCTTCCTGTTTTAACATAGTCTTTAATACAGATATATCGCTTGAGATATCCATCGCCTCATCCTGAAACATACTGTCAAAAATATTTTCAAATGCTTTATTGACAATGTCAAGAGACTGTTCTATCTCTTTCTTGGCAGCTTTTATATTTTCTCCCTCTATATCCTGTGCATCAAATTCCTTATATGCATATACAAGCTTCAGTGTAGTAGGCATATAATAATCCATAAATTTTCTGATTTCTCCAACCTTTTCAGGATGTTTTCCGACATATTCAAATATTTTAGATGTAATAGCTTCTAGTCTTTCAAGTTTTCTTGATATATCTTCACCGGGAATTGCATCATTAGCTTCCTTTATCTGCTTAAGATACAGTCTTCCTTCTTCAATAAGCTTTTCCTCTGTTGTCATCTCAGATGTATCTTTTGCTTTCCAAACTTCTTCTTTTTCCCTTTCGACCTCTGCACGCTGTTTCTTCATATCTATGTATTCATCATAAACTTCATGGTCAAGAATTATAGTCTTTTCTTCATCATCAAAACATGCCTGAGGAAACATCCCCTTATTTATCATCCTCTTAACATCTTTTATTATAAACTTTGATGATTTCCCTGTTTTTTCTTCTATAGTTTTTACATCACAATATCTTTTTCCATTGAAAATTTTTACATAATTATAAAAACGTTTAACTCTTTTACGCAGACTGCCTCCAATCTTCAAAAAACCTGAATTAAGACAAACAGCAAATAGCGAAATTGCGGTTCCAACTGTTCCAACCGTAGTCAGTTCATGACCTCCATACAACCATATACAGCCAAATACAACACTTGTAATAATTCCTCCGGTAAGCCCAATGCCACCAAAAATCTGCCAGAGAATACCCGATATTCTTCCTGCCGGGGAATGTGAAACTATCTCAGCCGGATACATATCTGTTTCTCTTCTTTTTGACCCCGTATTCTGATTACTCTGATAATTCGTATAAGGTTGTCCATAATATCCACTGTTTCTCTGCTGTGCATTGTTATATTGTGTACCACCATTTTGTCTGCTGCCATACTGCCATCCCGTATACTGCGCACCGCCGTTATTCTGATTTCCATACTGACGATTTTCATACCGGAAATTATTGTTCCTGTAATTTGTGCTGTTTACTCCGCGTTCAATCTGTTCCCTTATTCTTCCAATGCCCTGATTAACAGCCCGGTTTATATTTTCACCAATGGCATTGCCATCTATGGAATTTATTGTATCCTGGATAAATTTCCTTATATTGTCACCAATATCATCGTTGGCACCGGAATTATATCCATGGTCATTATAGTTTTTACCATTATTGTATGACGTCTGCTGACTTCCACAATCTATAAATTCATCATCATTGTTATTTTCCATCAATAACCCTCATTTCCTGGCATATTAAAAACATTTATCATGCTTCAAACTTGTATCCCATTCCCCATATGGTCTTTATATATGAACCTTTTTCCCCAAGCTTGCTTCTTAACTTTTTTACATGCGTATCAATAGTTCTTGCATCTCCAAAATAGTCATAATTCCAGACATTATTAAGGATTCTTTCTCTCGAAAGAGCTACGCCCTGGTTGGTCATAAAATATGTGAGAAGTTCAAATTCCTTATAACTTAATTCAATGGACTGCCCATCAATTTTCACTTCATGTGCCGACTGGTTTATGGTTATTCCGCCAAATGAAATTTCTCCATCATCAAGTACATTGCTTCTTCTAAGAATTGCCTCTACTCTTGCCACAAGTATCTTTGGACTAAATGGTTTGGATATATATTCGTCAACTCCTAGTTCAAAGCCAAGAAGCTCATCATTTTCATCACTTTTTGCTGTAAGCATTATAATAGGTACTTTTGAATTTTTTCTTATCTCGCGGCAAACTTCCCAGCCATCCATCTTAGGCATCATTACGTCAAGTATAATAAGTGCTATATCTTTATTTTCATAAAATACGTCAACTGCTTCTTCTCCGTCACCGGCCTCCAGTACATCAAAATTTTTCTTTATAAGAAAGTCTTTTACAAGCTTTCTCATCCTTGCTTCATCATCCACTACCAATATCTTCAATTTATCCATAACAATCCTCCAGTTACTGTCCACTCACAATACTATTTAGAACTATCAGAATTTGAATCTTCTGCATTTTGATCCTGAATATTTTTATTGGAATTTAATTTTTTCTCTTTTTCCTCTAACTCTTTCTCCCACTTCTCATACTTATCTATAAGCTCTTCTTCCATCTGCGCTTTATAATCTGTAAAATAGGTAAAAACAGAATATTTAGTCTTATATGTAATTATCATCATCGCAATTATCACAACTACAAGAACACCTATGATTATATTACGCATAGCAAGCCCTGACTGCGCATTCTCACATGCTTTCTTATATCTTTCAACACTTGATTCAAGCATTGACTTGTCACCTGACGACGTACTGCTGTCTGCCTGTAATGCTCCTTTTATCTTTCCTGAAACCGGAACATGCTCTATAGTTTCTTCAGACATAAACCCTGAACCAATAAGCCTTTTTCTCATATTCTTTACAAATTCCAGACCAATAACTGTCTGAAACGACTTTTTTTCTACTGCTCTGTTATATACTTTAAGTACAGATTTCATATCTAACATATTGGTATTGGCAATAAGATAAGAAATAGTTTCTTTCTCCTTTAATGCCCTGTCATATTCGCTTCTTGATGCAAATACATAATCATCAACTACATATTTTTCTTTTGTTTTCCCCATACAATACACCTCTTCTCTATGAACTTATTTTGTTGTATAAGTTATGTTGTCCTTTAACCATTCTTTAACAGCATTCTGAAGTGTTTCATCCTGTAATGATTCTCTTTCAGCTTTTTCATATTTTTCTTTACTTGAATACTTCTCCTGATTGTATGCATATTCTTCATCTACAACCTCGCTGTAATCTGCATCCGAATAGCTTATATTCTCTGTTTTTGCAAGTCCCCTTGCTACAAGTACCTCTTTTACGGAGTCCTGTGCAAGTTCTTTTAAATCTTTTTTCTTAAAATCTGCCTCTGATTCATATCCAAACTGTGTAAATATCTCATCTTTGCTCTTATTGTATATTTCAGCCATATCATAATATCCCTGAAGGACTTTTTTA
>CAZFFA010000051.1:10940-13689 GCA_964517955.1 uncultured Jutongia sp.
GACTTTGCACAATTCCACTAGATCGGACCATGCATAATCTGCCCTGTCCTTCTTATTTTCCCTCAAAAGCTTCTTTCTAAGATACTCATTGTACTCATCTGTTGTATTGCAGTCAGATGATATACTCTTTACAAACTCATCATTGTACTCAGGTACAATCTGATCACCACATATATAATCAAGTGTTACATGAAATTCTACAGTCTTGCCATCGATGTTTTTGTCACCATATGTTTCATCCGGTATATCTATATCAAAGATTTTATTGGTGCCTGTTTTCATGCCGACAATCGCATCTTCAAATCCGGCAACCCAGTCACCCGAACCAATCTGGACATATTCACTTCCGCATGTTGCATCAGCACGTTTTCCATTTATATATCCTTCAAATGTTGCGTGGACCATATCGCCTTCTTTGGCTTTTCCCTTTAATTCTTTGTAAGTTGTATATTCTTCTTTTACACTGTCAATCTCTGACTGTATATCCTCATCAGACACAGCAAGAGAAACTTTCATTCCCTTATAGTCACCAAGTTCTATATAATCAAGTGCATTTATATTGCTTGTGTCTATTATAGTATCATCATTCTTTTCACTTGTTGCCTTGCTGTTTGTAGCACTGTTTTTCTTATCCTGCTTCTTACCAGCCATATTATTGACAAGTATCCCTATAACAGCACCAGCTATAAGAACACATATGATAATCACTGCAAGTACACTTTTTTTAATTCTAAATTCATTCGTATTTTTTTCGTTACTCATGTATTTTCTCCTTGTTTACAATATTCTCAATACATCCATCCTCAAAAGGACTTATAAGACCGGCTTCTTTTATCATATCTGTAAAAAATCCGCTTGCAGATTTTCTGCACAAGTCAAGGTATGATTTCCATGCCTTATCATAATCTTCATTCATCATTATTCTGTATTGAAGAGCGCAAGTCTGTGCCAGACAATAATCTATATAATAAAATGGTGATGAATATATATGATGCTGTTTTTGCCACCAGCCTCCCTTAGCAAAGAAATCAAGGTCTGAGCTGTCAAGATATGGTCTGTAAATCTTTTCAAGTTCATTCCATGCATCATGCCTTTCCTTTGGGGTCATCCAAGGCTTATCATATACTATATGCTGAAACTCATCAACCATACATCCATACGGAATAAAGCATATGGCATCTTCAAGCTGCATCTTTTTGAAATCACCGGCTCTTTCACCAAAGAATTTATCCATCCACGGATTTGTGAAAAATTCCATAGACATGGAATGAGTTTCTGCTGTTTCCATAGTTATATCCCAGTGCTCACGTATATCATCCTGACCGGCAATATAATATTGAAATGCATGACCACATTCATGGGTTATTACATCCACATCTCCGCTTGTTCCATTGAAATTGGCAAATATAAGAGGCATTCTCTGCATTGCAAGAAGCTCCATATATCCACCCTGCATCTTATTTTTCCTGCCGAGAACATCGAACATATCGTATTTCATCATATCTTTCATAAATACTGCCGTTTCATCCGAAAGTTCTTCATACATCTTAAGACCTGCCGCAAGAATCTCATCCGGTGTTCCCTCAGGCTTTGGATTGCCATTCTTAAAATATACTCCTTCATCGTATATCCTATTATCGTCAACCCCGATCCTTTCTGCTCTTTTCTTATGAAGTTCAACAGTATATGGCACAAGATATTTCTTAACCTGACTGCGGAAATTTTCAACCATATTCCTGTCATAGCAGTTTCTCTGCATTCTGTAATATGCAAGTTCCGTATAATTTTTATAACCCATTATCTGAGCCTGCTTTGTACGGTTCTTTACAAGTTCATCATATATTTTATCAAACTTCTCTGCATTTTCCTTCATAAAGTCATTGTGCATCTTCCATGCACGTTTTCTTACTTTTCTGTCGGTACTGCTTTTATACTTTCCAAGCTGTGCCATACTGATAGATTCGCCATCCCAGTCAAATACAGCCGAAGCAAGAAGTTTTTCGTATTCACTTGTCAACTGATTCTCCTTTTGAGAAAGTTCAATTGTCTTTTCTGAATGTGCTTTCTTCTGAAGTTCGATATTTTTAAATGCAACTTTTCCAATAACATCTTCAAGATAATCCCTATATGGTGAATTATACAATGTATCCTGATATTCTATATCAAGACTTATAAACTTGGGCATCATATTGTCATAATAATCATTCTCTTTATCATAATACTCGTCTTCTGTGTTTATTGAGTGACGAAACATGGCAAGTGCAGCCATTGTCTGAACACGATCTGACAATTCATAATATTTTTGATGTATCGCAAACTGTTCTTTGCCGCTCTTTGCATTCTTCTGACTTTCGATAAGCTCCAACATTTTAACCTGTATATCATCAAAATCAACTCTTTCATATGGTATATCTTTTAATTTCATTCTTTCCATGATCAAAAATATCCTTTCTATATTATAAATCTCTTCTATATTATAGAAACATTTTCATATGCTTCTGATAGTCTTTGGTATATCAGATACTTCATATACTATATAATCAGCTCCGGCTTCTTCAAGCTCACCTTTTTCGGCAAATCCATAATAAACACCTATCGCCTTTAAACCGCAGTCATGGGCACCTAAAATATCATACTTTCTGTCACCGATCATTATAACATTCTTTTTATCAGCATCACAAATATTTAATCTGAGAAATACTTCCATGATCCCTTCCTTCTTTCAAACAAGAATTTCGTCCGGTGTGCT
>CAZFFA010000052.1:0-13562 GCA_964517955.1 uncultured Jutongia sp.
CCCCTCATGAATGAGGGGCTAGGGGAGTTGATGTGTCGAAGACACTTTTTTATAAATGCATATCTGAAACCAATAAAGCTTAAGGTGTCAAAAGTCCATAAAAACCGGACTAAAAATTATATAGCTGCTGAAATATTATATAAACGCTGAAATCTGTAGAGCTGTGTATTCTGCAAAGAACTTATCTTTTGTATCAAAAGGCATTTCAGGCAGCAGGTAAAAGCATAATTTATCTTTGTGAACAAGGTAAAAAGTATGTGCTTTATCGTTTATTTTACGAAGAGTAATGGAAGGAATAAAGATTCCTTCTTTTTTTGTATAGCAGTTAGAAGCAGCTGCCTTTTTACATAGTGGTTTATCCTCTTTGCTAAGAATAGATTTATGTATTGCTATATCTTTTGATTCCATATAGTAATAATCTTTATAATTATCTATAAAATATAAAAGTGTACCTTCAAGGACAGGAATAGACAGAGTCACCTGTTTACTGTCAAATGTAAGGTTTGCGCATAATTCAGAAAGAAGACCTGATTTGCTGTCGGGGAGAGCTTTGCAAAGTGTAACCTTTTTGGGAAAAATATATTGTGATGTAAATTTTATCTGAAGCATTGCATTTTCATCTATTATTGCAGATAAAATCTCTATATCAGTTTTAGAATTTAAAAAATCATAATATGACATGATACTGCACACATTAAGCATCTGTGCTATGTCATCATGATTGTGCAGAAGCAGGATTTTTTCAAGCTCAGAACTTTTTTCAGGAGCCATGATCTTTTTTTGCATATATTCGGAATATACAGATATAAGCTGACCACCATCGTATTTGTCATCACGCATTATACCAAGCCAATGTTCAAGTGCAGTCTGGTTGGCTTTGCTGAGTGAAAGCAGTTTTTTTAAAGGACGTATAGAAGCAAGAATATCTATTGAATTGTCAAATATACTTTCTATATCGGAAGGTATAGTGATTTTATGTTTATCACATTTATTTTTGACATAGGGTATATCAAATGTTCTTCCGTTGAAATGATAGAGATATTTATATTTTGAAAGAAGTGAAAAAAATGAATTGATTATTTCTGCTTCACTTTTGTAATTATCGGCAAACCATTGAATTAAAGTCCATGATCTGGCACTTTCATCATAATACATCATACCTATAAGATAAAGGGAAGATACTTTTGGTGAAAGTCCTGTAGTTTCTATATCAAAAAAAGCTATATCGCATATATTATATGGAAAAGAATATTTAAAAACAGGTGATGGTATTGTTGTTTTAATTGTTTTCATATGTTGATGCAACCTCCATTTTGAATATAAAATTACTGGTGTACTGTCACACACATTGTGTGGGCGGTAAGTTAGTATAAACATAAGTAAGTATAGCATAAATTGGCAAGGTTGTCTTTTGCAGATATATGGCATATAATGTTATTTTGTAACAATTACTTGATGCAAGGGTCAAAAGCAGATAGCAATGTATGTATACATACAAATTGCTTAGCAATGGAGCAATCCGTGGCATCTGTGGGTGCCAAAATACCTTTTGACATCCACAGCATTACTTATATATAGATAGAGAGATAAAAAGTAATAGAATGGAGGAGCAATATGGATAGATTTTTTGATTCAGATGCTGCTTATGAAAAGTGGGTAAAAAGAAAAAAAAGTAAAGGGATAGAAAACTATTTTGGAGATAATGGAGAGGAAAGTTATCTAAAAGGACTTAAGGGACGTGTCCAGAATAATCTCAGCGGTGTTTTAAGGATTCTTCTTACTGCTGGGATTGTTATTATTCAGGTTGTTTTTATTGTGTTTCTGCCATTTATTCTTCAGAATAGAACAGTGTACTTTTACTATATATGGGAAATTATTTCTGTAATTGCTATAGTGACACTTGTCAACAATAGTCAGAGTCCTGCATACAGGATAGCGTGGATTTCGATAGTTACACTTCTTCCGATAAGTGGATTTATTATGTATTATCTGTGGGGAAGAACAGGACGCAAAAAGCATAAACTTGATCAGCACATTCTGAAGCAGATATCATATGGCAATCAGTATCTTATAAGAGAAGAAGAGGCATACAATGAATATATAGACAACAATCCTATAGCTGGGCGTATGGTTAAATATATGGACAGTGCCGGATTTATGTTTACCGGTGGAAATAATGTTGACTATTATGCGATGGGAGAAGATGTATTTGAAGAGATATTCAGGGATCTTGAGAAAGCAGAAAAGTTTATATTTATTGATTTCTTTATAGTTGCTGAAGGTGCGATATGGGATAAGATGTATGAAATCCTCAAACGCAAGATAAAAGAAGGTGTAGAAGTCAAGTTTTTGTATGATGATTTTGGAGCTGCCATCCGTACACAGAAGTATTTCAAAAATATTCTTGAAGATGACGGCTTTGAGGTAAGGATATTTAATCCTATCCATAAATATACCGGTGAATTATATATGAATTACCGCTCACATCAAAAAATTCTTGTGATTGATGGTGAAGTCGGTTATACAGGAGGATTTAATCTTGCAGATGAATATGCAAATCTTGTGGAAAGATTTGGTGTATGGAAGGATACGGGAATCAGAATCTGTGGAGAAGCTGTATGGGGGCTTACTGTTGTATTTCTCCAGATGTGGGAAGCAAGCAGTTCTGCCGACAAGCATATAGATTATCTGAAATATAAGGCTGTGCTTAGCGATATGGGCAATACGTATTGTACTGTTATATCTGATGGACCTGCCAACAATCCATCCAATCCGATTGAAAGCATTTACAATCAGATGATAATGTATTCCAACAAATATCTTTATATAACAACACCATATCTTATCATAGAAGATTATATGAAGCAGTCCCTTATTGAAGCAGCACAGAGGGGCGTTGACGTAAGGATAATTACGCCGTTTATTCCTGATAAAAAGAATGTCAAAATACTTACAAACTATAATTATGGTACATTGCTTCGTGCCGGGATAAGGATTTATGAATATAAGCCCGGATTTATTCATGCAAAACAGATATTATCTGAAAATTCTGTTATAGTTGGTACTATCAATATGGACTATAGAAGTTTTTATCTTCATTATGAAAATGGTGTCTGGATGTCAGGGGATGATATACAGAAGGCTGTTAAGGATGATTTTATGAATACATTTGCTGTCAGTAAAGAGATAACATATGAAGAATGGCTTAAAAGACCACGAAGATGGAAAATTGTACAGCCGGTATTGAATCTTTTCTCAACATTATTTTAATAATTTGGTGTGGATGAAAGGCAATGATGCTGTAATATATGGAGGAAATATATGATATATACAAATGTATGTAAGCACTGTCACAAAGTATTTAAATCAAAGATAAGGACAATGTGCTGCAAAGAATGTCGGACTCTTGATGATTCACAGCTTGATGATATTGTGCAGTACTTAAAGCTGTATCCCAACAGCAATGCGCTTCAGATATCAGAGGAACTTGGAATACATCCGTATGAGATAATAAAATTTATGGATGAAGGTTGGCTTAATACTTCCAATGGTGAATTTAGCAGACTTCCATAGATATTAGAAAAGCGTGTATTGTAATATGATAATAATAAAGCAGGAGAAGTTTAAAATATGATAGGATATATAAAGGGACAGCTTACAGAAGTTATGGAGGGTGCAATAATTGTAGAGAATAATGGCATAGGCTATGAAATTCTTGTACCATTGTCAGTTGTAGACAGGATGCCGTCAAAAGGTAGTGAAGTGAAGGTTTATACATATATGCATGTGCGGGAAGACGCTATGCAGTTATTTGGATTTGTGACAAGAGATGACCTTGATGTATTTAAGCTTCTTATTACGGTCAGTGGAATAGGTCCTAAGGGAGCACTTGGCATACTTGGCTCAATGAGTGCCGATGATATAAGATTTGCTGTCATGGCAGAGGACGCAAAAACTATATCAAAAGCTCCGGGTATAGGAGCAAAGACTGCAAGGAAGCTTATTATTGAGCTTAAGGATAAGCTTAAATTAAAAGATGTAATAGAAGATGCACTTGATCGTGGAGAAATGGCGGCAGAGGTTCAAAAAGGCACAGATAAAAAGGTTATATCTGACGCTGTAGAAGCTTTGACTGCACTCGGATATAATGCGTCTGAAGCCATGAGAGCAGTTCGTATGGTTGAAATGACAGAGGATATGACGGTAGAAAAACTTTTGAAGCTCAGTTTAAAAAACTTTTAACAGAATTAGTAACAGTTTATTTGAAAGGATATATTGATGGCAAAAAGAAGTATTACAACGGAGTTTACCAGTGAAGATGAGAGTATAGAGTTTAGTCTTAGACCAGGTACTCTTAAAGAATATATCGGGCAGAAGAAAGTAAAAAACAACCTTAAGGTTTATATAGAAGCTGCAAAGCAGAGAAATGAAGCTCTGGATCATGTACTATTATATGGACCTCCCGGTCTTGGCAAGACTACACTTGCAGGAATAATAGCCAATGAGATGGGGACAAATCTTAAGATTACAGCAGGACCGGCTATTGAAAAGCCCGGTGAGATGGCGGCTATCTTAAATAATCTTCAAGATGGAGATGTATTGTTCATCGATGAAATTCACAGATTAAACAGGACAGTTGAAGAGGTTCTCTATTCTGCAATGGAAGATTTCGTGATAGACATAGTTATAGGGAAGGGACAGGGTGCACGCTCTGTAAGACTTGACCTTCCTCATTTTACACTTGTGGGTGCAACAACAAGAGCCGGTATGCTTTCCGCACCTCTTCGTGACAGATTTGGCGTAGTCAACAGACTTGAATTTTATACACCGGAAGAACTTGTCCAGATAATCGTACAGTCTGCAAAGATTCTGGGGGTTGATATAGACAGGGAGGGTGCGATGGAGCTTGCGAGAAGATCGAGAGGAACTCCTCGTCTTGCCAACAGACTTCTTAAGCGTGTACGTGATTTTGCACAGATAAAATACGATGGCAAAATCAATAAAGAAGTAACAGACTTTGCATTGGATCTTTTGGAGGTTGACAAGCTTGGTCTTGACAATATAGACAGAAAGATAATTATGACAATGATAAATAATTTTGGCGGAGGACCTGTTGGACTTGATGCGCTTGCCGTATCTATAGGAGAGGATTCTGGGACGTTAGAAGATGTATATGAGCCTTATCTTGTACAGAATGGACTGCTTTTAAGAACTCCACGGGGGAGAATGGCATCAGATCTTGCATATAGACATTTCGGAATTGAAAAAACTGAAGACTAAACATAATCTGGCATAATTAAAAGCGTGATTTTGGAGAAAATGTAAAGTTTAGCGATAAAGTTTTCTAAAAGTGCTTTTGTTTAATCGTAAAATGTCCGTTTTATGTATGAGGGTTGTTGCTTTTATAGAAACAATATATAATTGGATATAAAGATAAAAATTATATATTGTTTATGACCCAAACATTTGGTGTTGTACATGTAATTATGGTTAAACCAGGAGGTGTTGATATATGGGAAAAAAGATCAAATTTACAAAAATGCATGGATGCGGCAATGATTATGTATACGTTGACTGTACAAAAGAAATGTTAGATAACCCTGAGAAGGTTTCAGAGTATGTAAGTGACAGACATTTTGGAATAGGTTCAGATGGTCTTATCCTTATATGTTCATCAGATGTTGCTGATTTTCGTATGAAGATGTATAATGCAGATGGTTCAGAGGGAAATATGTGTGGCAATGGCGTAAGATGTATTGCCAAATATGTATATGACAAAGGTCTTACAGACAAAACCAATATTGCACTTGAGACAAAAAGCGGAATAAAATATCTTGAGCTTACTGTAGAAGAAGGGAAAGTTGCAAGTGTAAAGGTAAATATGGGTGCACCTATTCTTAAGCCTGCGGATATACCTGTTAAATCAGACAAAGATTTATTTATAGATGAGAAGCTGGAGGTAGCTGGCAGGGATTATAAGGTTACATGCGTATCAATGGGTAATCCACATGCTGTAACATTTGTTGAAGATACAGCTTCATTAGAGATTGAAAAAATTGGTCCTGAATTTGAAAATCATCCTGTATTTCCTGACAGAGTCAATACAGAGTTTGTACAGATCATAAGCAGAAAAGAAGTAAACATGCGTGTCTGGGAGAGGGGATCAGGTGAAACTCTTGCATGTGGAACAGGAACATGTGCTACAGTAGTTGCATGTGTGCTTAATGACAAGACAGATGATGAGGTTCTTGTTCATCTTCTTGGCGGAGATCTTTTGATAAAATATGACAGGGAAAATGATACAGTATGGATGACAGGACCTGCTGCAATTGTATTTGAAGGTGAAATTGAACTGCCTTTTTAAAAAAATGAATGGAGAATTGTTATGAAGTTATTAGAACTTATAGAAGATATGGAATATGAATGTCTACAGGGAAGTTTAGACAAGGAAATTACATCACTTATATATGATTCAAGAAAAGCAGAGGCTGGTGCAGTATTTGTATGTATAAGCGGTGCTGTCAGAGATGGTCATGATTTTGCAAAGGAAGTAGCAGAAAAAGGTTGTACAGCTCTTATAGTAGAGAAGAAGGTTGATGTACCGGAAGATGTAACTCTTATCTGTGTAAAGGATTCAAGACTTGCACTTGCACAGGCTTCAGCAGCTTATTTCGGTCATCCGGCTAAAGAACTTACAACTATTGGAATTACAGGAACAAAAGGAAAGACAACAGCTACATACATGGTTCGTTCGATACTTGAGGCATCAGGTATAAAGACAGGACTTATAGGAACTATTGAGACAATAATAGGTGATGAAAAGATTCCGTCAGCCAATACCACACCTGAGTCATTTTTGGTACAGGAGTATTTTCGTAAGATGGTTGATGCAGGATGCAGATGCGTAGTTATGGAAGTGTCATCACAGGGGCTTATGCTTCACAGAGTTGGCGGTTTTGTATTTGATTATGGTATATTTACCAATCTTGAACCGGATCATATAGGACCAAATGAACATTCAAGCCTTGAAGATTATATTCACTGCAAGAGTCTTTTGTTTAAACAGTGTAAGCAGGGAATATTCAATGCGGATGACAGCCATCTTGAAGAAATTCTTGAAGGTCATACATGCAGGGTCGAGACATATGGATTTGGAGAAAATGCAGATATAAGAGCATCAAATGTTCATCTTCTCGACAAAGGGGGACGACTTGGCGTTGCCTATCATATGAGTGGTCTTATGGACATGGATGTTGAAATTGATATACCGGGCAAGTTCAGTGTGTACAATTCTATGACAGCTATATCTATATGCAGACATTTTGGCGTTGACAAAGAAACAATTCTTAATTCTTTGTCATCTATAAGGGTTAAGGGAAGAGTTGAGCTTGTGCCTGTTTCATCTAAGTTTACGGTGATGATAGATTATGCACATAATGCCATGAGTCTTAACAGCCTTCTTACAACTCTTAAGGAATATGATCCAAAGCGTCTTGTATGTCTTTTCGGCTGTGGTGGAAACCGTTCCAAAGAGAGAAGATTTGAGATGGGAGAAGTTTCATCAAAACTTGCAGACCTTACAATCGTAACATCTGATAATCCACGTAATGAAGAACCACAGGCTATAATAGATGACATAGTTACAGGTGTTAAGAAGGCAGATGGGGAGTTTATTACTATAATAGATCGTGCAGAAGCTATAAGATATGCTATAGAAAATGCCAAAGAAGGCGATGTGATCGTTCTTGCAGGCAAGGGCCATGAAGATTATCAGGAGATAAAAGGCAGGAAGCATCATATGGATGAACGTGAACTTGTAGCTGATGTAGTAAAGGATGGAAACTTTTTAAAATGATATTTGCTGATATAATTATAGATATATCTGTAAAGAACCTGGACAGACCATTTCAATATATAGTTCCGCCGGAGATAGAAGAAGATATACAGATTGGTTCACTTGTAAAAATTCCATTTGGCATGGGAAACCGTATTATGAAAGGGTATGTGATAGGACTTTCAGGAGAAGCTGTTTTTGATATATCCAGGATGAAAAGCATAATAGAAGTTGAGAAGCAGGGAGTGATCGCAGAATCACACCTGCTTTCACTTGCTTATTGGATAAAAGAAAATTATGGCTCGACAATGAATGATGCAATTAAGGCTGTTATGCCTGTGAAGCGTGAGATCAAAGAGCAGGTAAAGAGAACTATTTATCCGTCAGTGTCAAGAAAAATGCTTCAGGAGATACGGAACGAATTTGATAGGAAACACAATGCTGCAAGAGTAAGGCTGTTTGATGCTCTTCTGATTGATGATAATTTTGACGACGGAATTGATTATTCATATGCAACAAAGAATCTTAAGGTGGCAGTATCTGTCATAAATGGACTTAAGGATAAGGGTCTGATTACGGTAGATAGTGTTAAACAGTATAGAAATCCGGTAAATGAGTTATCTGCAAGGGACGAAAGACATGTCCTGAATCAGGGACAGAAGCATGTAGTTGATGCTATCATGAAAGATTATGTATCAGGAATACGAAAGACATATCTGATACATGGTGTTACAGGAAGCGGCAAGACAGAAGTTTATATGAATATAATAGAAAAGGTTCTTGTATTAAAAAAACAGGCAATAATGCTTATACCTGAAATTGCACTTACCTATCAGACGGTGAACAGATTTTATAAGAGATTTGGCAGACGTGTTTCGGTTATGCATTCAAGACTTTCAGCGGGCGAAAAATACGATCAGTTTGAGAGGGCGAAGAATGGCGACATTGATGTTATGATAGGTCCAAGGTCTGCTCTTTTTGCACCATTTCCCAATCTGGGACTTATAGTTATAGATGAAGAGCATGAGACAAGCTATCAGAGTGAGATGCCGCCAAAATATCATGCAAGAGAGGTGGCAATTCACAGGGCAGAGATGACCGGAGCGAGTGTAATACTTGGTTCAGCTACTCCGTCAGTTGAATCGTATTATCATGCATCAAATGGAGATTATGAACTATTTACACTAGATGAAAGAGCAGGGGCTGCAAAGCTTCCGGAAGTACAGATAGTAGATTTAAGGGAGGAACTTGCAGAGCATAATTATTCTATATTCAGCAGAAGCCTTGCCTCTTTGATGGAAGACAGACTTAAGAAAAGAGAGCAGATAATACTCTTTATAAACAGACGTGGCTATGCCGGTTTTGTGTCATGCAGACAGTGTGGTGAGGTGATTGGCTGTCCCCATTGTTCTGTATCGCTCAAACCACACAGTATCAATGGCAGAGTAAGAGAATTAAAATGTCATAATTGTGGATACAGTCAGCCAATGCCAATAGAATGTCCAAAGTGTCATTCAAAATATATAGGAACATTTGGACTTGGCACCCAGCAGGTAGAAGACATGGTAAGAAAAAAATTTCCCGGAGCGGGAGTTATTAGAATGGATGCGGATACAACTGCGGGAAAAGACGGCCATGAAAGTATACTCAAAAAATTTGAGAAAGGAGAGGCTGATATTCTTATTGGAACCCAGATGATTGTAAAAGGTCATGATTTTCCGAATGTAACGCTTGTTGGAATACTTGCAGCAGATCTGTCATTGAATGTGGGAGATTACAGGGCAGCAGAAAGAACATACCAGCTTGTATCGCAGGCGGCAGGACGTGCAGGACGTGCTGATAAACCGGGAGTTGTTGTCATGCAGACATATCAGCCGGAGCATTATAGTATAATTGCAGCAGCAAGACAAGATTATGCTATATTTTACGAAAAAGAGATTCTGGCAAGACAAATGTTGCAATATCCGCCAATTTCAAATATACTAGGAGTATTGGTGCTTTCTGTAAATGAAGCAAGTGCGGATAATCTTGCAAAAGTTTTGAGTGACAGAATGAGGTTATATGAGGATGTAAATGTTCTTGGCCCGACAGAAGCAGCGATTTCAAAGGCGAAGGATATATACAGACGTGTAGTTTATGGAAAATGTACAGATTACAATATATTGTGTTCGATTAAAGATCAGTTTGAAGAATTTATGAAAGACAATGACAGATATAAGGACTGCAGACTGATATTTGAATTTAATTAGGATATTGGAGTAAAGTTTCTTTGTACAAGATTGTTTTATGAATGATATAAAAAGAAAAGTAAAAATATAAAAGCGGAGGTTATACGACATGGCATTAAGAACAATAAGAATAATTGGGGATGAAATACTTGAGCATAAGGCAAAGCCGGTAAAAGCGATGACACCACATATTGAAACTCTTATAGAGGATATGCTTGATACAATGTATGAAGCACAGGGAGTTGGACTTGCAGCACCACAGGTAGGTGTTCTTAAGCAGGTAGTAGTTATTGATGTAAGTCCTGAAGGAGATAGTCCGGTTGTACTTATCAATCCGGAAATAATAGAACTTTCAGGAGAACAGACAGGTCAGGAAGGATGTCTTAGTGTACCCGGGAAAGCCGGTATTGTTACAAGGGCAAATTATGCCAAAGTAAAAGCACTTAATGAGAATATGGAAGAAATAATTGTTGAAGGAGAGGAGCTTTTTGCACGCGCACTTCAGCATGAGATAGACCATCTCTCAGGAATACTTTATGTAAGCAAGGTAGAGGGAGAGCTTATAAGCTCATCTGATGAAGAGTAGATACAAGTTTAGATAGACAACTTTATAAATATAGTTGCTGTTATTTTAGCATCAGACAGCAGAAAAGAGGTATTATATGAAAATAGTATTTATGGGAACTCCTGATTTTGCAGTAGATACATTGAAAACACTTATAGACAGCAGGCATGAAGTGGCAGGAGTTGTTACACAGCCTGATAAGCCAAAGGGACGTGGTGGAAAGATGCAGTTTACTCCGGTTAAGGAAGCTGCACTGGAGGCAGGAATTGAAGTGTATCAGCCCGCCAGAGTAAAGGATGCGGAATTTATAGAAACATTAAGACAAATAAATCCTGATGTTATAATTGTGGTCGCATTTGGTCAGATACTTCCAAAGGAAATACTTGATATGCCAAAATATGGCTGTATGAATGTTCATGCATCTCTTCTTCCGAAACTCAGAGGTGCTGCACCTATACAGTGGTCTGTCATAGATGGAGATGTAGAAAGTGGTGTAACGATAATGCAGATGGATGAAGGGCTTGATACAGGTGATATTCTCCTTGTCAAAAAGTATAAGCTTGACAAAAAGGAGACAGGTGGAAGTCTTTTTGATAAACTTGCATCTTTTGGCGGTCCGATGATTCTTGAAGCGCTTGATATGGCGGAAGAGGGAAAGCTTAATCCTGTAAAGCAGGGAGAAGTCTCTACTTATGCAAAGATGCTTAGCAAAGAAACAGGCAATATAGATTTTAGCAAAGATGCACAGTCTATTGAAAGGCTTATAAGAGGGCTTAATCCATGGCCAAGTGCATATGCATTTCTCCATGGCAGAATGCTTAAGATATGGGAAGCTGATGTGATGAAAGAAGCAGATGCAGAAGAAAGAGGTATTGCAGATAAAGATGCAGAATCCGGAACTGTAGTTGCTGTAGATAAGAATGATATAGTAGTTAAGGCGGGAAAAGATTATCTTGTAATCATGTCACTTCAGTTAGAAGGAAAGAAGAGAATGGATACGGGAGCTTTCTTAAGAGGATATAAGATGGAAACAGGTGACAGACTGTTGTCTGAGAGAAGTTTATAAATGTTATGGTTGATGCAGGATTGCAGAAATTGTCTGTCGATAGAGCAATCTACGGCATCAGTTGAATCAACAGCAGACGGAGGAAATATATGCCGCAGGATCAGAAGGTAAATGTCCGGAAAATCACCCTTGATGTACTTATAGACGTTATGGAGAATGGTGCATATTCAGATAAAACTATTCATAAGGTTTTGGATAATCATGACGATATGGACAAAAGGGACAGGGCATTTCTTACGAGATTATGTGAGGGTACAATAGAAAGGTGCATAGAGATAGACTATGTGCTAAATCTTTACTCAAAGACCAAAGTAAAAAAGATGAAGCCTGTTATACGAAATATTTTACGTATGGGTGTATATCAGATATTATATATGGAACAAGTACCTGACAGTGCTGCCTGCAATGAGGCGGTCAAGCTTGCAGTCAAAAAGAAGTTTGTCAATCTTAAAGGCTTTGTAAATGGTGTTTTAAGAAATATTGCAAGGGAAAAAGAAAAGATTAAGTATCCTGATAAAAAAGATTTTATCAGATATGCATCTGTAAAGTATTCAATGCCCGAATGGATTGTAAAAAGATATAATGATTCATATGGAGAAGCAAGAACAGAAAAGATACTACTGTCGTATCTGGAGAATGATAAGTCAACATGTTTAAGGTGCAATACATCAAAGGCAACGGTTAATGAGATAAGAGCAATGCTTGAAAAAGACGGAGTGAAGGTATCAGCAGGTAAATTGTCAGATTATGCATTATATATAGAAGATTTTGGAAAACTTACAGACCTCAAGGCATTTAAAAAAGGTCTGATACAGGTACAGGATGAAAGTTCTATGCTTGTAGGGCGTATTCTGGGACAGAAAAATGGTGATAATATAATCGATGTTTGTGCTGCTCCCGGAGGAAAAACGCTGCATGCGGCTGACCTGCTTGCAGGTACCGGCAATGTGATATCATGTGATCTTACGGAAGCCAAAACCAGACTTATAAGGGACAATGTTGAAAGAATAGGATTTGACAACATTGACATAGAAGTACATGATGCATTAATCTTTAATAAAGAATGGGAGACAAAGGCTGATATTCTTATAGCTGATCTTCCATGTTCGGGTCTTGGTGTCATTGGTAAAAAATGTGATATCAAATATAAGACAAAAGAAGAAGATATAAAAAGTCTTGCTAAATTGCAGCAGGATATCCTGAAAACTGTTACAAAGTATATAAAGCCGGGTGGCAGGCTTATTTTCAGTACATGCACAATTGCAGAGGAAGAAAATGAGCAGAATGTAAAATGGATATGTGAAAATCTGCCATTTGAACCGGTTTCAATAGAAGAACTTTTACCAAATCAGCTTAAAAGTATGACTGGTAAGGATGGATATATTCAGGTTCTGCCTGATATGGCAGATACAGATGGCTTTTTCATATCAGCTTTTGTACGCAGGGCATGATATTGGATGGGACGAAAAGTGAATTAAGCAGGATGGTGATATATTGACAGAGGAACAAATAGATAAAATTGATATTAAGAGCATGAACTACAGCGAGATGAAAGAGTTTATAAAAAGTATAAATGAAAAACCATTTCGTGCAAAACAGCTTTATGAATGGATACACAAAAATTTGGTGCTGTCATTTGATGATATGACAAATTTATCTAAAGATTTCAGGGCAAAACTTGAAAAAAACTGCACTATAGCAGGAGCAAGGGTTATAAAAAGGCAGACATCAGGTGATGGAACAAATAAATTTCTCATGCAGTTGTCCGATGGGAATACAGTGGAAAGTGTTCTTATGAAATATAAGCATGGCAATAGTGTATGTATATCCACACAGGTAGGATGCCGCATGGGATGCAGATTTTGTGCA
>CAZFFA010000053.1:0-13515 GCA_964517955.1 uncultured Jutongia sp.
ACCATTATCCACATGAAGTATCAAAAGAAATGTTCAAGGGGAATGACATGGCTCACATTGGCCTTGTCATGTATCCCGCTGCTGTCCTCCTGCGGCAAACAGGAGAGCAGCAGATTTGTGTTCCATTCATCGGAAGAAGCCGTGACCGCCTGTCACAAGGAACTTGCAACCCTTCGGGAGATAAGGACAGCCGACATCAGCAAACTGACAACGGTCGTGGCAGACTGGCAAGTCCTGCAGGACTCGGTGTACAACTGCCTGTCAAGAGACACGTCCATACAATTGAACACGCATCTGACCACGGACTATTACACTGTCTCTGACTCCATCAAGGAAGAGCTTGTCCGCATTGCCAAGCTGCAGCCACGCTCACTGCACGACGTGACTTATCTGAAGATTCACACGGCGCAAGGCCGTGAAAAGATCCATGACTCCCAGGACTTCAAGAATGCCAGTGAGCTATTCATCGGCATGGAAAAGTCTAGCCTATACAGTGATTTGACGGCAACTGTTACAGCCTATAACAACCTCCTTGATACCACTGCGGCCTTTTCCAAGGAGAACGAGGTGGTCGCTTTCTTGGAGGAAGAGGACAGGTGCTTCCGTTCCCTGATGAACTTCTTGAGTGAAGCCGGACAGAACGACCTCGCCCTTATCACGGGTAAAACATCGAGGTTGTTCGATGACCTGTACGGCAGGGTGTCGGCAGGCGGGAACAGTACCGTTAGCGAGAGGATGTCGCTCTTTCTGACCATGAGGTTCAACCGCCGCATCATACAGAACGCGGAAGCATGCATGAAGGACATTCATGGGAAGAAACGCCTGAGCGACCAGCAGAAGGACAGCTACCGATGGATGCTGATACAGCCTTTTATGTCCATCGACAGCTATGCCATGGCATCGTTGACAGAACAGCAGGAAAAGGCGATTCTAAAGCTGGCCGATGAACTACCATTCCTCTTCGCCCACCTTGACGGCATGGCCGGAAACAGCAATGAACTGAATAAACTGAGTGAAGTGCTCTCAGACTTCTTTCTCAGCTCCTACCTGAAATCATCATTATAAAAAAACAATAAGACCGCTATGAAAAGCAGTAAGAAAAAGGCGTATGAAATGCGCGAGGACTTCAAGAAGTTCATCAAAGGAGAGAAGGCCATGCACGGCTACTCCGAAGAAGAGGCAGAGGCACTGGAGGATTGGCTCCTGATGCTAGTAGCCAATCTTAGCAAGGCATCTGAGAATGCCCTTCACAAGTTCGTGAGAAGGACTGGGCATGCAGAAGCCTTTCTGATAGGGCTGGCACGCTTCACCTGTACCATCATTCAGAACATGGAGGATGAAGGATTTACTACCAAAGCTGGAAGTGTATGGGACTACTATTATCTGGCACTCTTACCCACGGCACATGACATCGAAAAGCTCAGGGATAGAGATAACAGCCTGGAAGAGGAACTTGCCATTGCATTGATGGACCCGTCACAGAGCATCCGGGAGATATACAAACGATTCTTTCCCGACCTGCCAGAGAAAAACAAGGACGAGTGCATGAGAGAGCTCCAGAAGACGAGAAATATGTTCATAAACAATAATCTCCGTTGATGGAGGTGTGAACGCCAAGCATCCACATTCTACGATGATACCCAACAAATACAATATAGGTTATGAATGAAGAATATTTGACACAAACCATCGAGGAGTTCAAGGGCAAGCTCAGGACTTACCTGTCGACTTACTTCAAGCCCGGCACTGAGAAACCTGTCATGAGAAAGGGCTATGCCGAGTGTACTTTCAGACTGTCATACCAGCAGTTGGTAGAGGACATGGCGGATGAATTTGTCACCTGTCTGCACCATCACGTCCTATATGCAAGGAAGAGCGATGGCGGCACAGAATACCATGTCGTACTCTACTCACAGCCCTACGACCATGACATGGTGGTTGTCGTCATGGACTCCATCCAACACGGCCTGATTGAGTGCGTTAAGGTGCTGTTCTTCGACTCACTCGACAACATGTATGCCCATGTCAGGCAGATGTGGATAGACTCTCTCTTCCTGGAGGGCAAGCTGCTGGAAGGAATAGAACAAGAAGCGGAACTGATACAGGACTTCCTTTAATAAATGCAACGCATCCTTAAAATATGTTGTACTTAAAGATTGCCCTAGCACTGTTCCTGTCTGCCATACCCTTTCTGTTCAAGCATCTGGTCATGCCAAGTAAGGAGTCTGCGCCTACTGACAGGAACATGCTGCCTGCGATTGGAACAGCCATACCGTTCCTAAATAGATATAGGCGTAAATTATTCAATATTTCAATAAGAATATATAACGCCATGAAGCACAGTACTGAGGCAAGGAAGTTCTTCTGCCTTATCCTGCTCCTAGTGCTGATGACCATTGCCATGGTTGACTTCAACGCATCGGCATCTATAGCCAGGAAGGTAACAAAGGCTGCACAGGAAAGTGGCAGCCAGTCAGAAGTTATGATTGGACTGTATACTGTATACCGTCCCTATCTCACCTTCCGATATGCCACCCTGCTGGCCGGGCTGATGGTCATCCCGTTCTTCTCCTACAAGCTGACTGACAGGATCCTGTCACGACTGGCCGGCAGCAGACGGCTCTTCGCCGTGATGAGCATGGCGACCGTATTCCTGCTGGCCATGTCCGTATTCTACTCTTCAGGGCGGAACATTATCATCATCCAGATGCTGTTTGTCATCCTCGGGGCAGCATCCATCTACCCAAAGATGAAACCGAGTGGAGCCTCCTGTAAGGTTCATACCCTCTCGGACGAGTTGATGAGCAGGATTTACACAAGGAAATACGGCATCTGACAGGACGCCATTTACACTTAACTGTACACTCCTAATGTTCAGCTGCGGACTGAAACAAACTATGTACACTCTTACAAACAAAAGCAATGAAACAGAACAATATGACATTCAACAGACTGAACAGCCAGACAGGGCGGAAAGCCACCCTTGAGGTGGTCACGTCATTCGAGCTCTGGGACTATCTTCTGGACGGCCGTGTAATGGCCAACCAAGCCAAAGGTGGCAAGCATCGCTACACCAAGGCGGAAGCATTCTTCGACCTGCTGGACCGACAGCGCATATCCAACTCCACATTCGATGACGGCTACATGAACAGCAGCGTCCTGCTCCTGGCAAACGCCTGGGGGTGGATGCGGCCTACGGCAAAGAAATTCCTTGACACGCTCGGCAGCATGGGCGTCGTCACGCTCACCCGCAGGGGCAACAGTACGGTAGTCCGTATTAACAACATCGTGGGTGAAGACACCACGATCGTGCCAAGTCGTGAAGGGCTTGGCGATAAGACTCCTTCGGAAATAACGGTGCCCTCGACGGGTACCGTCGCCCTGCCATCTGCGGGCGAAGAGCCTGCCGCCACTCCGTAGCGGCAGAGAGAGGTAACCAGAACTGTCATGTCCCTGCCATGCGCTTGCGCGTATGTCTGTGCCCTGTACAGTCTGGTTATAGCCTAATATGCGGTTTTGTGCTCTGATGACCACAAAGACACGCGCCGGCCGTACTTAAAAGGAGCAAGCTCCACGGCCTGGTATTAGGCTCAGGGCTATGCCCTAAGAACCCCATCATGCAAACTAAATCATACCAATATGGAGAAACAGCAGAAACAAGTGTGTGACATCAGGGCCGGAAAGGGCATCACGATTGCACAGAGTAACGAGCACCTGCGTAACGGCCAGCAATACGCCTACGCCAATAAAGTATCAGGTAATATGGATCCTACAAGAGGACACCTGAACTTCGAGATTGGGAGAGGAGGCATCGTCAAGGATGTTGACAAAGGAAAGTCCATCCCCAGGCGCATCAGGGAGATACTGAAAGAACGGGGAATCAGCGACCCTAACATCGGCCTGACGGCAGATGACCCCAGACGCCGGTACACGGTGGCGAACATCATCCTCCAAGGGTCGAGAGAGAGGATGCGGGAACTGGCCTACGGAAACCAGGTGGTGGACTTCAAACGCGGGGCGGACAACTCACACGTCACACGTAACGTCGCCATCGAGCAGTGGGCTGTGGACATGTACAACTTCATGTCCAGAAAATATGGTGAACAGAATATTGCCGCGTTCATTGTACATCTCGACGAGTCCAATCCACACATCCACTGTACACTGCTTCCGATAACCGAAAAGAACAGGTTCTCATACAACAAGTATTTCGGAGGGTTCAACGGCGACAAAGACAATGGAAGACGTAACTTGTTGCAGCTGCACGACGAGCTGGCAGAGGTCAACAAGAAGTACGGACTGGCACGAGGTGAGAGCGTGGCACGCACAGGTGCCCAACACAAGTCCTACCTTCAGTGGCTCGAAGAACAGGTTGACAAGAATGATGAAACGATAGATCAGCAGAGACAGCTCCTCTATGACATCAACAAGGAGGTGAAGAAGGCAGAGACGCGTCTAAAAGGACTGACCACCATGCTGGACAACCTGGAGAAACACCGGCTGGATGTTCTTGCGGATATTGAACTGCTTGAAAACGATGTAGCAGAAAGTGAAACAGAAAAGGAAGAACTTGACAAGAAGCTACGCCAGCTGAAGACTGACCTACAGCTGACAGAAGACAAGATTGCAGAACGAAAGGCGCAGCTTCTGACGGCGACTGAACAGCTGCGCGAACTGAATCACAACAGGGCTGAGCTACAGCAGGACTATGATGACATGCAAAGGAAAATCAACAGGGAAATGCCTGCCTTGCAACAGAAAACCTACCATGACATGGAAGCCATAGGATGGGAGGTGGCGGCACAGGATGCTATCGAGCGAAGCAGTCAGATGGAGGCCTTCAAGAGTGAGCTACCCCCTGAGCTTGAAACGAAATTTAACAGTCTATTCGACGGCTCCATGTTCGAGGCGATGGCGACACATGCTGCCGAAATGACGGCTGTGGCAGGTGCCCTTTTCCTCGGATATGTAGACCAGGCCACGCAATATGCGGAGAGCATGGGAGGAGGTGGCGGCCCCGGCTCTGGGTGGGGACGAAAGAAGGACGAGGATGACATGTCGTTCGGAAGAAGGTGCTTCTTCCTAGCTAGGAACATGCTGGCACCAGGAGGTGACGGCACACGTGGAGAGACCGCAAAGAGGCACATAGGTGTCAAGAGATAAATAGTTATTAAAGTAAATAGCTCAATAATAAAATAATTATGGAAGAAAAGCAGGCCGCTGCCGAAGTCACTCATCCCACTTTGGAAGAGCTGGAAAAGAAAATAAAGGAAGAGGAAAAGAAAAGGAAAGATTTTGACAAAGAGTACAATCGGCTCATATCAGAAAGAGACAAGCTCAAACGCTCGAAATCACTGGATTCCTTACTAGACCGTATACTCGCCTTGGCTGGGCTATGCAGGAAATCGGAAAGGGACAAGTTGTATGCAAGAGTGGAAGCACTTGAAAAGGAGAAAGACAGTGAGGCCGCCAAGCGCGTCACAGAGATGAAACGACTGAGAATGAACTTGGCTTCGGTAGCTCAACAGCAGGAGGACATCAAGGAGATGGCAGAGAACTGGAAACAGATAAAGGCCAAATATGAGGAATACCAGGAGCTAGAGCGACAAGGCAACGTCACCAGACCCAAAAAGAAGTAATGCCGTCATAAAAGTGTTAAATCAAGAGTTTGTCCGCCTTAATTTCTCTTCTTCATGCCATAAAGAGTAATTTCGCGGCGGTATCATTAAACTCATGAACAAAACCAATCAAACGATGAAGAAAAAAACACTGCTTACTGTAGCTGTCGGCATAGTGCTGGCCGCTGCCATTCCTGCTCATGCACAAGAGCAGAAGATTGTCATCAACGAACAGGAACTGGCCCCATTGACCCCAACCTACCTTGATGATGCCCAGGAGAACGGCGGGTGGAATGCAAACTGGTTCATCACGCTCCAGGGGGGCACCTCAGCCTTTCTTGGAATGCCAATTGGACATGGCGACCTCTTTGACCGTTTCAGCCCTGCCCTCAACGTATCACTCGGCAAATGGTTCACACCACAGATTGGTGGAAGACTGTCCTACCAAGGGATTAAGATGAAAGACTGGCAGCTAATGTCACGCCCTTACCAGAGCGTTCATGCCGATTTCCTCTACAACGTGTCGTCTCATTTCCGTAACGACATCGACGCACTTCCCCGATGGGACTGCATCCCCTATGCCGGAGCAGGCATCATCAGAAACTCATTCACCCATCACAAGCCTTTCGCCATCTCTTACGGAATCATAGGACGCTATCGACTAAACACAAGGCTTCACCTCTCTGCAGAGCTGGGTGCCACGAACACATTCCGGGACTTTGACGGGAAAGGCGCAAGTAATAAATTCGGTGACCAGATCCTCCATGCCTCCCTCGGCATGACCTTTACAATAGGGAAGGTAGGATGGAAGCGCATCGTGGATGCAAAGCCATACATCTACCAGAATGACGTGCTGAGCAGCTATGTGGAACAGCTAAGAGAAAGGAACGTGGAACTATCCAGACAGCATGAGTTTGACACGGAGGCACTTGCAGAACTTAAGAAGATACTTGAGATTGAAGGCCTCCTTGACAAATACAGTCTTATGGAAGATGACATAGCCAACAATACAGAAGGGTACAAGACTTTCCCGCGTAATGACTACAGCGGCCTGAACTCACTAAGAAAACGTATCCGCAACAGAGCATGGAATGGGAATCCCGATAACTATAAGCCGAACCTGAACAGAAAGGAAATAGAAGGAACCACGACGGCAACTGACGAATACTTAATAGACAGCAGTAAAGTGGCAATAGGCTCCCCGATATTCTTCTTCTTCAGAATTGGTTCCTGCGAGATGACGGAGAAGGCGCAGGTCATCAACATTGACGAGATGGCCAAAGTGGCCAGGAACAACAATCTGTGGATTGACATAACTGGTGCCGCCGACAGTCAGACGGGAAACGAGCAGACAAACGACAGACTGAGCGCAATGCGGGCTGACTGCATCGCAAGATTGCTGCGAGAGAGAAGCGTGCCAGAAGACCATATAACAACAAACCACGAGGGCGGCATCAGCAGATACAAGCCGTTCACCGCCAACAGGAACACAAGGGTCGTCCTCTATATCAGGAAGTAAATAGCTTTCTCCTGCAAGACTTACTTGTGGGAGATTCCTTTTGTTATTGATCTATTGGAACCATTTTAAACTCGATTCAATATGGCACTAAGGAAATATACAAACCCAAGGGATGTTGACCTCTCACCAGGTCTTCAGGATGTACTCCGTAGGAACGGGATGCAGGCACACATAGCCATGCAGCCAAACGGTCAGATGCAGCTCATTGTGCTGGGGCATGATTCCCCGGCCATCACTTATAACCTCAATGACCGACAGGTGGAGGATCTGATGGGATGGGGCTCAAACTATGTCAACAAGAAAGCGTACAACACGTTCACGTCCATCGTGAAGAATGACTTCTACATGCCGGACAACTTTGTGTCTGCACGTAACGCCTTCGGACGGGTGGCGATGGGGCTGCACGGCTACCGTCTCGGCTCCGGCGAATATGGAATACCCTACTACCGTCCATTCAGCCGTGCCACCCGTGGCTGGGGAGGTGACTTCATCGGCTGGGAACCGGGATGGCACATGCGGCGAATCAGCGGAAGGACGTTCATGGCCGGAGGCGGAATCATGACACCCGTCAGACCTGACGGCAGGGTAAAGCCGGGAGAGCTGAACGCGGGCGGGTACGGTTTCTACTACAAGGGACAGCAACGCGAGACACGACAGGAAGTGCTTGACGACATCCTCGTGGACGGACGCATCCAGCCTGTCAAGACAGCACCAAGACCACAGGGGAAAGGGATTCCCTACTCCGAAGCTATCACCGCTGACGTCTATTTCTCCAATGAGAAGTTCCAGGAGGTGCTTGCCTCTCATGGCATCATCATCGATGCCGAGAAAAAAACGCTGACCATACAGTCTGCTCAGTTCCCGATGGACATGCGGTATGACCTCACCGATGAGGAAGTGAAGATGCTGACGGCAAACAGCGTGGATGCTCCCGGTGGCGTGTCAGTGGCAGACAGGCTCTCAGTCATAAACAACAGAATCATGAACGAGACAAGGGATTTCAAGAATCCCGTTACCATGGACATGCTGGAGTCCAAAGACCTGGTGAGCCTAGAACTGACGGACGAGGCAAAAGAAAGTCCGCAGATTGCGGCTTTCTTCGAGCAACAACGGCGGTATGCCGAGAACCAAAGGATGATGGCAGAACGCGAAGAGGCACAGCGAATCCGTCAGGAGCGTCAAGAGCGCATCAAAGCAGACCCCCAAGCCATTGACGGACTGGCCATCCATGACATCCTCGGGGACAGAGGGTGGTTTCAGCCTGTCAACAATGGTCGGGAGATGGTGGTCGGAGAGATACGCGTCGACAAGGCAAGCGTGCTGGAGAATGCCAGGATAAGCGAGACAAACGCCTTCCTTGCAGAGACCGCCAACACGTTTCAATTCGGGGCGTTCCGTACATTTCTCAACAACGCTGAGGAAAAAGGAAATGCTATCAGCATAGATGAAGAAGGAAACTGTGAGGCTGTCGTGGAAGATCTGGACGGCCAGCTGCGAACTGTCAAATGGCAGCTTTCACCTGAGAGGATGGACAGGTTGAATACGGTCGGATTACAGAATATGTCTTTTGAGCAGCGTATGGATATGCTGAAAGAATCCTATCTTGATGCTGCGGAGGCATCTTATTCCAGGGAGAACCTTACAATAAGAGACCCTAATCATGACCTCGAAACATGGGAGGAAGAACACCTTCGGGTGATATATGCGGAGTATTGGGACAGGACGTATCAGGCCCCCGTCGTTACAGAGTTTACACGGCAGATGACTCCGGAAAAACCGAAGGAGGAACAGGACGAGTCTTATGTCATGTCTGCCCTCATCAACGGTGAAAGGGTGACTCATGCCATATCAAAAAAGGATTACGAGAAGTTCCTCGCCCTCGATGACGCCCATCGGCTGAAGCTGTTCGACAAGCTTTTCTCAGAGGTGGAAATGAAGCAGTCCGACGGCCAAAGGACTGATGATGACATGTATCTGCTTGACCGTGACGGGCATGTCGTCTCTCTGGAAGGTCAGGATATAAGCCATGCCATCTCCAACACGGTTGACGGAGCAGCACTGCAGGACTTCAAAGAGCACAAAGGATTCTATCGGGAAATAGCCCACGGACGGGAGGTGGAAGTAGGTGAGATACGCGTTGACAAGGAAGCCGACGGCAAATACAAGATGACAGCAGTCATCGACGGACAGTCCGTGACTCACGAAATAAGCCAGAAGCAATATGACAAGTTCCTGGCTGTGGACGACTACCAGCGGATGAAACTCTTCTCGAAGATATTCAATGAGGTCGACATCAAGACAAGGCCAGGAGAAGGCACGAATATCGGTGCGGCCATTCTCGCTGCCCTCGTGGCTACAGGTGAGGTGTTGGCAGACCCTCTGATGCACCACGGCCCCGGGCCGGAGATCTATAAGAACCGCCTACCCGGAACGGTCTATTACAAGCCTGGCGTAGTGTCACCGGCAGAGGTGGCCGCAGCCAACTTTGAAAGCATGGACCGGCCACCAAGACCAGAATACGGTGAGGGGCGCGGCATGGGCATATAACTACATATTTATTTATAGAAATAAATAATCCTATAACTATATATGAGTACCTTTGATACGATACAACTGAGTCCGCACCTGCTTCAATACGTCATCAACGAATGGGGATATGCGCTACTCTGCATCATGTCATTCGCCATTGCGGGCCTTGACTTCGTGGAGAGCAGCAACATCCCTCATCTGCTGATGTGGCTCGGCATATTGTTAGCATTGTATCTAGCATATCAGTTTTTATACCTGCTGCGCATAAGGTATGTAGTGACAGGAGAACAGCTGATATTCCTTCACGGGGTGTTCCAGCACTCGACGGACTATATGGAACTGTACCGTGTGGTGGACTACCAGCAGAACAGGTCTCTCCTACAGCAACTGCTCGGACTGAAGACCGTCACCATACTGTCCGGCGACAGGAACATGGGACGTCTTGACATCATCGGAGTCTGTGAGAAAGAGGATGTTGTGGGCGAGATACGTAAGAGAGTAGAAATAAACAAACGAATAAAAGGCATCTATGAAATCACGAACCGTTTCTGAAATGGCAACTGCCATCAGCATGGTGGTATGCTCTATGACTGCGGTGACAACAGCTTCAGCGCAGGTAACGCAAAGCAACCCGCTGCAATATGTAGAGATCGAGACAGGTCACAAGAACATCAACGACCTGGTGAACAAACAGACAAAGGCACAGGAAAAAACAGGCCTGCTGCAGGCAACCATCTCCGGAGAGTTCACGAAAATCAAGCAGTGGGAAGGAAAATACAACTCATACCTGAAAACGGCTCGCGGCTATGCCGAGGCGATACAGGCAGGGACATCCCTATATGCTGAGGGCGTAGAGACGCTGCGGTATATCCATGAGATACAGGAAGCCGTCTCAGCCAACCCGCAGGGCATCGGAGCTGCTGTAGCCATGAACAACATCTATGTCGAGACGGCAGCGGAGCTGATAAGGACATACAGGCTGCTGAAGGTTTCTGTTGCACTCGGCACGAAGGAAAACATGCTGACGGGAGCGGAGCGTACCGAGCTGCTGTGGAACCTGAACGATGCTCTTGACCAACTGAACGGGAAACTGCGTCGTCTGGCGGTGAGCATCGCCTTCTACAACCTCGGCGACGTATGGAAGAACGCAACGGCTGGTATGGCAGAGCATACTCATGCACAGGTGGCTGCCGATGCCATAGACAGATGGAAAAGGGCGCAGAGGGTTTATGCTATTCTTGATGACTAAAGATGTGAATTATGAAAGACTGCAGGTTAGTATTATTGATGGTAGTTGCTGCTATGATGGTGCTTGGAACACCGGCAGCTTATGCCTATGGTGTCGATCCTGTCCGTGCGGCCATGATTGACCAGTATTCCAAACAGGCAAAGAAAACACTGGAGGCACAGAACAAGGCACAGGCACTGATGACGACAGGGCACCTGTGGATGCAGACGGAGATAGAGGCCACGACGAACTTCCAGCGGGAATTCAACGAGTACCTGGATAAGTTCCATGACATCCTTGGATTCGCTGCTGAGATATACGGGATCTACTATGAGATAACACAGGTCTCAAAGAACGTGGCCGACCTCAATGACGTGGTGGCCTCCTATCCCGCGAATGCCCTGGCAGTAGCTTTTCACACACGGCGTAACGTGGTTTACCGAAATATCATCATCAGCGGGGTGAACATTGTGATGGACATCAAGACGCTGTGCTTCGACAACTCCAAAATGACGGAACAGGAGAAAAACGAGATGATTACAGCCATTAGACCGAAGCTGCGTGAGATGAACAGACAGCTGCGTGCCCTGGGGCGTGCCATCAGATACACGACATTCCTGGATGTGTGGAACGAGATAACGGACAGGGCAAGAGGCTATGGCGACATTGACAAGAGAGACATCATAGAACGCTGCATGAGGGACTGGAAAAATAACGCTAACAAATAGATCACACTTTTATGGAAGAGACTCAAGGACAACAGGCGATATATAAACTGCTGCGCTTCACCATATACTTCTTAGTTCTGGTGGAGTTTTTCGTGTATGTCATCACACCGCAGGAAATGGATGCTTTCGGGGGAATCATCGCAGACATCCATGAAAGGGTAACACGATTCTTCATCTATCAGAAGGGGCATCTGCCATACAGCAAGCTGCTGACGGCACTCATCATCATCATCACTTCCCTCGGAACGAAGGCAAAAAAAGACGTGAACTTCGACTCCAGATACCAGGTATACTGGCCGATGGCCATCGGATTCGTCCTCGTCGTGTCATCTGTACTGTTCTATAACTATGACTTTAAGCCAGCATTCTATCACATCAATGCCAACGTGTGGGTCTACATCATCTTCACCCTGATAGGAACGCCACTCATTCACCTCGCCCTGGACAATATGACAAAGCACATCAAAGGGGGATTCATGAAAGACCGCTTCAATTTCGAGAACGAGAGCTTTGAACAGTGTGAAGAGAAACAGGAAACGAAATATAGCGTGAACATTCCCATGCGCTATTACTACAAAGGAAAGTTCCGCCACGGATGGGTGAACATCATCAACCCATTCCGTGGCACTTGGGTAGTGGGGACGCCTGGCTCAGGTAAGACGTTCTCAGTCATCGAGCCGTTTATCAGACAGCATTCAGCCAAAGGGTTCTCGATGGTTGTGTATGACTATAAGTTCCCGACACTGGCGACGAAACTCTACTACCACTACCAGAAAAATAAAAAACTCGGGAAAACCCCGAAAGGATGTACTTTCAACATGATCAATTTCGTAAATGTGGAATACAGCCGACGAGTGAACCCCATACAGCAGAAATATATCAGTAACCTGGCAGCGGCACAGGAGACAGCTGAGACACTGATTGACTCCCTTCAGAAAGGAAAGAAGGAAGGGGGTGGCGGCAGCGACCAGTTCTTCCAGACATCAGCAGTCAACTTCCTGGCAGCGTGTATCTACTTTTTTATCAACTACAAGAAACTACCGTATGATGCCGCGGGGAATATGTTGTTCCCCGAGTATGAGGAAGATCCCGAGACGCACCATAAGAAGCTGACAGGACGTGTCTACGAGACGGAGGAAGGCAGGAACACGAAGAATCCAGCGGAGCTGGTAGAGCCTGCCTGCTGGCTCGGCAAATACTCGGACATGCCGCATGTGCTGTCATTCCTCAATCACGACTATACGGAGATATTCGAGGTGCTGCGTACAGACCCGGAGGTATACCCGCTGCTCGGCCCGTTCATGACGGCTTTCGAGAACAAGGCGATGGAGCAGCTGGAAGGTATGATAGGCACGCTGCGTGTACAGACATCAAGGCTGTCCACCAAAGAGTCGTACTGGATATTCCACCGTGACGGCGACGACTTTGACCTGAAGGTCAGCGACCCGAAGCATCCGTCATATCTGCTTATAGCCAATGACCCGGAGATGGAGAGTATCATCGGAGCACTGAACGCACTGATTCTGAACCGTCTCGTCACCCGTGTGAACAGCGGACAAGGAAAGAACGTCCCTGTCTCTATTATCGTCGATGAGCTGCCGACACTCTTCTTCTACAAGATAGACCGTCTGATTGGTACGGCACGCTCAAATAAGGTGTCGGTTGCCCTCGGCTTCCAGGAGCTGCCACAGCTAGAGGCAGACTACGGGAAAGTGGGCATGCAGAAGATAATCACTACTGTCGGCAACGTGGTCAGCGGATCGGCACGCGCCAAGGAAACGCTGGAATGGCTGTCAGGCGACATCTTCGGAAAAGTGGTGCAGCTGAAGAAAGGCGTCACCATCGACCGTGAGCGGGTGTCGGTGAACCTCAACGAGAACATGGACAACCTCG
>CAZFFA010000054.1:0-13226 GCA_964517955.1 uncultured Jutongia sp.
GAAATAATTGTACATATGCCGCCTATTACAAGTCTCTTTCCCCACACTAAGAAAAACAGCGATACAAACCCCAGTATAAACCATGATGGTACACCGCTTGCCATACCCGCTGAACGCAGTTTTACATAAGATACCGGTATTATGACACAATTAAGTCCCAGCATAATGATAAGCGAACACATATTGTATGCATTAAATTTTTTGGCAATCACCCTAACTATACATATGAAAATACATGCACCTGCCAATGATGCTATGTCCGAAATTTCTACTTTTACAGCAATCGAATAAAGAAGTCCTAAAAGAATAGTACCTCCGCCAAGAATTGATACAAAGCGAAACAATTGTGCATGAATATCACCATTTTCGTCCATAAAAGCAGCAATAATTTTATCACTTAATTTATTCACTCTGTCCGCCTCCCCACTCTTCCAATATTTCTGTTGCACTTATAAAATCGAAAACATCTATCTGCTCGGAAATCCTGTCAAATACTTTTATATCTTCTGCTGACAATGGACCATTTTCACCATTTCTTATCTGTTCTATCAGAGTATATGCCTGTTCCTGATTAAGATTATCCAGAGCACTTCTAAGTTCATTAATAAGATTTCCATCATCTTTGTCTTCCATATATTTAGAAAGGCCTTCCAATATATTTCTGTATTCTTCTATCATTTGCTTATGATGAGTATTGATATAATCAATATCATTTTTTTGTGAAGCTATCTGAAGCCCTTTGGCTTTATCCGACAAGTGCTTTGCACCTATTGTAAGAGCCTGTCCTTTTACAGAGTGAACAACTATCTTATATGAGCCCCAATCTTTTTGTTCAAAGAAGTTTTCAAGGCTCTGAACCTGCTCCGCCCCCTGTTCATAGAAGCATTTTACTATGTCATTATAATCTTTTTTGTTGTTGTCAAAATAAGACAATCCAAGATTATAGTCAATTCCATCAACATCAAGCTCTTCAAAAGCTGCACTATTGTTCTCTGCTGCCTCACTATTTTCTTCACCGTCTGCCTTATCATCAACATCTGAAATAATATCCATGCCTGCATCAAGGTCAATAATATATGAACCTAAGAATTTGCGTAAAACTCTTTCAAGCGTTGACTTTTCGATAGGTTTAGCCACAAAATCATCAAAGCCTTCATGTATAAGCATTTCACGCGCACCACTTATAGCATTGGCAGTAAGTGCTACTATCGCAAGGCTGCTGCCATGCACTTCCGGCATCTCACGAATCCTGTGCATACACTCAACACCATCCATCTCCGGCATCATGTGATCCATAAATACAAGGTCGTATTGTTTATTTCTTATCTTGTCTATTGCCTGTTTTCCACTGAGCGCAATATCTATAGTAATACCATAATGACTAAGTAAGCTTGAAACAACCTTTAAGTTCATGCTGCTGTCATCAACTGCAAGCACCCTTGCACCTTTTATCATAAAACGGTTTTTATTCCATCTGTAATCATATGCTGTCTGCTCCAATTCTTCCCCGTTTAATATTGTAGCAATTGAAAATACATGCATTGGACGATAGACAATCTGTATATCCTCACCTAAGAGTTCCATATCGAAATTGCGGTTTGCCATAACCACAACTTTCAGCATATCATTAAGACTGTCAAAATATTCCTTGTCCTTAAGATATTCAATATCTGCGATAAAAAGATACTCAAATTCATTACATCCTATACGTCTTTTCAATTCATGCATAGTAGAACACCTGACAGTGTTTATATGCAGCTTATCATTCATTCTTTGTATGCAGTCAAGATATCCGTCACGTATCTGTGCAAAACGATATCTTTCCAGATCCATATAAAATATAATCTTTCTTTTCTCTGCATCTTTAACCGATACAAGAGGCATATCTGTCAAGGCTTTCTGCGGAATTATGATAGATACTGTCGTACCCATATCAGACACACTTGATATGTGCATATGTCCATTCATCTTATTTATCATTTTACGTGATATAGCAAGGCCAAGACCAACTCCGCTTGCTCTCCTGTCTCTTGTTGTATCTACCTGATTGTATGTATTATCAAGAGCTGCTACACTTTGCTCACTCACTCCTATTCCGGTGTCCTGAATCTTTATCATGAGATTTACACCATATTCTTCTTTACGTGTGCCTACAAAAATTATCACACCACCATTGTCAGTAAATTTAATGGCATTGTTCAAAAGATTTATAATTATACGATATATCTTCTGGCTGTCACCAAGCAGATTGTTAGGAATATCTGCTTCGCAGTCTACTATAATATCAAGCTTTTTCTCTCTGTTCCATGCATTTGCCATATTTACGGCATCATTTATTATGGATGTGATATTGTATGGTTCTTCTGTTAATTCCATCGTGTCATTCTGAAGCTCTGAAAAATCAAGGATATCCGACACAAGTGACATAAGATTTCTTCCTGATACAGTTATATCATAAAGCTTTTCTCTTATATCATCATCAACTTCTGATTCGAGAAGTTCATCTCCGATACCAATAATTGCATTCAATGGTGTTCTTATCTCATGAGATACATTTGCCATAAAATCGTCCTTGCCACGCTGTGCATCCTCAAGCTCCTTCATAGTATACGCAAGAGCTTCATCATGCTTAATACGGTTCTTCAAAAGACTTCTTTCCAATAAGACAAGAATCATGATTGCCAGAAATTGCATGATAAATTCAAACGTTTCAATTGTATTGCCAAAATCAAGTCTGCCTATTAAAATATTGGAAACAAACACAATTATAATACTTATAAGCGATATATAGTTTATAATCATCATGTCAAAAAGCGACAGTAAAACAACCGCTGCTGCAAATGTTCCGAGAACTGTTGTAAATGAATCATTGTATATCGAGTAAATAATAAGATTCATCCATAACATCAATGCTAAAAAAACTCTTGGCAAAGACCTTCTATATCCCATTATTATATTTAGTCCAAACTCTGCAAAAAGCCCACAAATAATCACTGCAGTAATCCAGCTTGGCCATCCAAATGTTACAGATACAACGGTCATATAAGTCGTATACAAGATATATATGATATAGGGTATAACTCCTGCCCTATCTCTTTTTATTCCATCTCCCATAATAAACCTCCATGCCCTAAAAGTATTATTATTCACACCTTTGACGTGATAGTAACAACTGCATTTTAATTTTAATTACTGATTTCTTCTATCTCATCCTTGATTTCAAGAAATACTTTCATCAGATTTGGGTCAAACTGCGAACCGCTATTCTCTTCAAGTATTTTAAATACCTTTGATATAGGACGGATAGGCAGCTTATAACATCTTTCCTGATATAATGCATCAAAAACATCTGCTATAGCCATGATTCGCGCACAAAGTGGAATGTCTTCCCCTGCAAGATGATCCGGATATCCATTGCCATCCCATCTTTCATGATGATGTCTTGCAATCTGCCTTGCAATCTCCATATATTTTTCATCCTCAACATTGGCAATGATATCATCGATTATTTCTCCACCAAGTGCCGCATGTGTTTTCATGACTGTATATTCTTCATCGTCAAGACGTCCCGGTTTCTGAAGTATGGCATCCGGAATTTTTATCTTTCCTATGTCATGGAGAACAGATGCATTGATAGTATTTGCCTCATATTCTGCTGTAAGAATGTCAGGGTACATACCTCTTTTTCTAAGCTCTTTTACCAGAGCACGTACATAATTCTGCGTATTTCTTACATGAAGCCCTGTGCTTCCGTCACGACTCTCAATAAGATTGGCAATTCCTGTGATCACTTCATTTTGCATCCGTGTGATAGTTTCAACCTGTGAAGCTACCATATCTTCTAAGTGGTCCTGATATTTTTTATTTTCTAATATACGTTTCACACGGCTTACCAACACCTGTGGCACAAACGGTTTGGCAACAAAATCTGTTGCACCGGCCTCAAAACAACGTGTTTCAGTATCGGCATCATTGTCACCTGTCAAAAATACAACCGGAATCGAAGCTCCTCCCTCAAGTGCTTTTATTGCTGCAATTGTCTCAAATCCATCCATTTCAGGCATATTTACATCCAAAAGAATAAGCTGTGGTGTAAGTTTTGCCAGCACAGACAATGCCATCTTTCCTGATGATGTAGCTGATATGCGGTACTCTCCCCCAAGGATATTCTGTGCACGCTTTAAATTGCTTATATCATCATCTACCAATAAAATAAGATCTTTATTTTCCATTTTTCCTCCTATGCATTACGAAATCTTTTCCCTACTCTAATTATATTGCATTTACACATTCTTTACTAGTATAAATTGAAAACTATGCCAATTAAATATACCTTAAAAATGTATTAAAAAGCTTAATGCATTAATATTTACACCAAACTTACGTTCTGATATAATATAATACAAGAGTCAAAACAGTAAACAGTGTATGTATCTCAATTCTAATACTAATGAAAGGTTTTCCATAATGAAGCAACGAAAAAATACTTTTAAGATAATCGCATATATAACATATATCCTTATAAGTCTCGGACTTCTTGTATACGTACTTATAAGCAGCAAAAATACTGACCGCAGTTTTTTTATAACAGCAATATCTATCTGGTTTATTTTTGTTTTATTCTGCATATTCAAAATAAGGCGTGCCCGTAATTCACGCAGTTTCTTTGAAAAGGGAATGATGAGTGTAAGGGATATTGATGGTATGGATGGTATAGAATTTGAAGAACTGACATGTGATATTCTCGCCGCCAACGACTTTGACATTGCTGAAAGCACACAGGCAAGCGGCGATTTTGGTGTAGATGTACTTGCCGAAAAGGATGGCATAACATATGCTATACAGTGTAAATGTTACAGTGGTCTTGTAGGGATTGATGCTGTACAGCAGGTATATGCAGGACGTGCATATTATGACTGTCATGTAGCTGTAGTCCTTACCAATCAATATTATACACATCATGCACAGAGACTTGCCGACAAAATCGGTGTAGTGCTCTGGGACAGAGATACTTTGAGAGATTTTCTTTAATATTAAGGTGTCAAAATATGAATACCATAAAAATATCTGTACGAAATCTTGTCGAATTTATACTTAATTCCGGCGACCTCACGACATCATCAGGATTAAAAGATCCTGATGCAATGCAGGAGGGTACACGTATTCACAAAAAACTTCAGAAACGAATGGGTGCCGGTTATCAGCCTGAAGTCGCATTAAGCATAACTGTCCCCACTCACTACGACGGAATAGATTTTGAAATATGTGTTGAAGGGCGTGCTGACGGCATATTTACAGATGAAACCGGAATAGTTGTCGATGAGATAAAAGGAGTTTATTCAGAACTATCACATATGAAGGAAGCGAAGCCTGTACATCGTGCACAGGCTCTTTGCTATGCCTATATATATGCATCAGAACACCGCCTTGATGGAATAGGAATCCGTATGACATACTGCTATATTCCTACAGAAGAAGTCCGTTATTTTCATGAATATATGGATTACAAAACACTGAAAAAATGGTTTGATGATCTTATACATCAATATGCCAAATGGGCAGCATGGGAGATAAAATGGCATGAAACACGAAATAAATCTATTAAGGCTTTGGAGTTTCCTTTTGAGTACCGGAAAGGACAAAATACGCTTGTAAAAGGAGTCTATCAGTCAATACTTAGAAACAAACGCCTTTATATAGAAGCACCTACCGGTGTTGGAAAAACTATATCTACAGTATTCCCGGCAGTCAAAGCAATGGGGGAAGGACTTGCAGAAAAAATATTTTATCTGACCGCTAAAACAATAACAAGAACAGTAGCTCAGGAAACTTTTGATATTCTGGCAAATTCGGATGTAAAGCTTAAGTATATTGCCATCACCGCCAAAGAAAAGATATGCATACTTGACAAACCCGCCTGCAATCCTTCAACATGTCCACGTGCCCTTGGTCACTTTGACCGGGTAAATGATGCTGTCTATGATATTCTTACACATGAAAACAATATATCAAGAGATGTGATTCTTTCTTATGCAGAAAAACACAATGTATGCCCGTTTGAAATGTGTCTTGATACCACAACCTGGGTGGATGCCATAATAGGTGATTATAATTATGCATTTGATCCGAATGCATGTCTTAAAAGATTTTTTGGAACAGATAAAGCAAACGACTATATATTTCTTATAGATGAAGCTCATAATCTTGTTGACCGGGCAAGGGAAATGTACTCTGCCTCTGTGATAAAAGAGGATTTTCTTGCCACCAAAAAACTTTCAAAACAATATAGTATAAAAATCACAAATGCTATAGAAAAATGTAACAATTCACTTCTGTCCATGAAAAGGGACTGTGATGATATTGCCAGATATGATTCTATCGATATTGAAGATTTCATAATACGTCTGATGAGACTTTCATCATATCTTGAAGAATTTTTACAGGACAATCCTCATTCGGAGCATCCTATGGACGCAGAAACAAGGGATAAGCTTCTGGAATTTTACTTTAACATAAGAGCATTTACAGGAATATACGAGGTTCTGGATGACAAATATCTCATATATGCAGATTATACTGACACAGGCGAATTTTGCCTTCATCTGCAGTGTATGGACCCTTCTTCAAATCTTGAACTTTACTTAAAGAAAGCCAGAACCGCTGTATTCTTCTCAGCAACGCTTTTACCTGTCCGCTACTATATGGAACAGCTTGCCGGAAGGGAAGATGATTACGCAATATATGCGCCTTCTCCGTTTTCTACAGATAACAGGCTTCTTATGATAGGACATGATGTAAGCACAAAGTACACAAGGCGGGGACCTTTTGAATATACCAAAATCGCCAGATATATTTATAATTTTACAAGTGCAAGAACAGGCAATTACCTTGTATTTTTCCCGTCATATAAGATGATGAATGATATATCTGAATATTTGTATGAATTGTATAATGGCATTTCTTCTTTCGACAATGTCCACTCCAATTCATATCTTGCCAACGATGATATAACCTACAATAAAGTTAATCCCATACCAGACATATACCTTCAGGAAGCTTCCATGAACGAAGAAGAAAGAGAAAAATTTCTGTCCCATTTTGAGGACACGCCTAAGAAAACAACAATCGGATTATGCGTTATGGGTGGAATATTTGGTGAGGGAATAGACCTCAAAGACAGCCGTCTTATAGGAGCTGTCATAGTAGGAACAGGTCTTCCCATGGTCTGCACTGAAAATGAGCTTTTTCGTGAATATTTTGATGAACATAAAGGCACAGGATTTAACTATGCCTATCAGTACCCAGGCATGAACAAGGTGCTTCAGGCTGCCGGACGTGTTATAAGGACAGACAATGACAAAGGAGCAATCTTACTTCTTGATGAGAGATTTCTCCAAAACAGCTATAAACAGCTATTCCCAAAAGAATGGTACCCTCATGAAGTTGTAGACTGCTCCTCTATGACAGAACATCTTAAAAATTTCTGGAAGAATGTATGATCAAGTGCTCCAATGCTATCTTCCCTGCATAGATGTTACGATACCTGCTTCGGCATCTTCATTAACAACAGCACCCTGTTTAAGTATGTCTGTTGCATTGGAAGCACCTGTAATTACAGGGATATCAAGCGATAGACCAACTATAGCCGCATGTGTATTGGCACCTGCTTCTTCTACGATAATTCCTGAAGCCCGTTTGAGTTCTTCCATTATAGAATTATCTGTATGCTTCGTTACGATGATATCACCATCTTTAAAATTACGTTTAATTTCCTTTACTGTCTTTCCTACGCAAAGTTCTGCACAGGCTTTTCTTTTATTGATTCCATTGCCCTGAAGAAGTATTCCGCCTGCTACAACTACTCTTATCAGATTTGTTGTACCTGATATTCCGAGAGGAACACCCGCTGTAATAACTGCTAGTTCTCCTGTACGGATATAACCATTTTTCTGAACCTTTTCCATAGCATTGTGGAAAAGTTCTTCTGTGACTGTCTCCTCGTCGATCAATACAGGATTAACTCCCCATGACAGATTCATCTGATAGTATGTTTTCTCAAGAGGTGTACACCCAATAATTGGACAGCTTGGTCTGTATCTTGAAATCATACGTGCTGTTCTTCCTGACTTTGTGATTGTAACAATTACTGCGGCATTTATATCAATTGCACTCATACATGTTGCATGTGAGATTGCATCAGTAACATCCGAATTGTCCATTCTCTCAAGAAGTCGGAATCTTTTGCCATAATCAATATCATTTTCTGTATACTCTGCTATCTCAACCATAGTTTTAAGTGCTTCAAGCGGATATTTACCTGCAGCCGTTTCACCCGAAAGCATGATCGCACTTGTACCATCATAAATAGCATTGGCTACGTCTGTTGCCTCAGCTCTTGTAGGACGTGGATTTTTCATCATTGAATCAAGCATCTGTGTTGCAGTTATAACAATCTTATCTGCATTGTATACTTTCTTGATGATCATTTTCTGAATAGAAGGTACCTCTCTTATAGGTATCTCAACACCCATATCACCACGCGCAACCATGATACCGTCAGATATACGAAGAATTTCCTCGATATTGTCTACACCCTGTCTATTCTCAATCTTAGATATGATCTTCAGGTTGTTGCAGTTCTTCTCAGCAAATATTCTTCTTATCTGGGCAACATCATCTGCACATCTTACAAATGAAGCCGCAATAAAATCAAAATCCTGCTCTATACCAAATATAATATCACTTCTGTCTTTCTCGCTTATATAAGGCATACTAAGATTGGCATTAGGTACATTTACACCCTTATGATTTGATACAACGCCGCCATTCTCAACACTACATACTATATCAGTATCTGTGACACTTATAACCTTCATCTCGATAAGACCATCATCTATGAGAATCCTCATGCCCGGTTTAACGTCATTCACAAGCTCTTTATATGTGATTGAAACCATCTCTTTGGTTCCCATAATATCTCTTGTTGTGAGTGTAAATGTATCGCCCTTTTTAAGCTCAATTTTACCTTCAAGAAAATCCCCAACACGAATTTCAGGACCACTTGTATCAAGAAGAAGCGCAACAGGAAGTCCAAGTTCAGTTCTCATCTTCTTAACTCTATTGATAGTCTTTAAATGACTTTCATGAGTGCCATGTGAAAAGTTGATTCTCGCAACATTCATACCATTAAGCATAAGGTCACGAAGCACCTTGTCATCTTCTGTTGATGGTCCAAGTGTACATATTATCTTTGTCTTTCTCATAAATGATACCCTCCATAATATCTACAAATTTAACAGTTCAGCCATAAAGCTATAAGCAAGATATATTTGAGCTTGCTCATAATATTATTGTTTATAGCTTTATGAATGAATAGCTGAACTGTTACAGTTTAATTGTTTTTTGTCATACTTTTGTCGTTGTCCTGTACTTCTTTCTGTGCACTGTTGTCTATATCATCTGGTCCGCAATTCTCAAACCACCAGCACCATACTCCTAAACCTACCGCTAAAACCGCTACTATAATTAATAAAATTGTTGTCATAATAACCCTCATTTCTACACACTTTTCTACACACTTTTTGTTCCACTTAATATTATGATGTTGATTTATTAATTATAGTTCAGCCTTTAGCTCCATCCTGATGATGAATGTATTTTATAATAAATTTTTCTATTATTATCCTTATGTTTCTATGTCTTGCTATAGATTGTGACATATGTAAAATATTGCACATAGACGTTACAATCACAAACACTATAGCAATATTTCTCAATATCCTCTTCTGCGGACTGCGCCTGATACGGTATACCGCCGATGACTGCGGTTTTAAAGCGATCATCTCATTGGTACATATATCATTGTCTCCTGAGATATTGTAATGAGCATTTGTATAGACTGGATTTAAGTCATTATTTCTGTATCCCAAAAAGGAATCTGCCCTGATACTCTCAAGACACATCCCTGATAAAAGCATTATCAATGCTGTAATTAAGCAAAGAACCCTTTTTTGGCGATATGAAATGCTCATTAAATATTTACTCCCCTTTTATTCTCTTTCATTACTCCTTATCATGACCAGCGCAGTAAATGCGCAGACCTATCGGACAGTTACTGCAATTCTACATATTATCTGGACTGCCTTGTCCATTCCCTCAACTGTAACATGTTCATATGGACCATGAAATCCATAACCACCTGTCCCAAGATTAGGACATGGAAGTCCTTTGAAGCTTAACATCGCTCCGTCCGTACCACCTCTTTCAGGAAATGTCACCGGACTGATACCGCAGGATTCTATGGCCTTTTTCGCATCATCAACTATATACATACATGGTTCTATCTTTTCACGCATATTCCTATACTGCTCTTCGATATCAAGCATAACTGTATTTTCACCATATTTATCATTGAGCTTATCTGCAATTTTTTCCATGATATTCTTTCGTTCCTGCTGCTTACAGATGTCATGATCTCTGATAATATACTCAAGCCTTGTATATTCTACATCCCCCTCCATATTACAGAGGTGATAAAAGCCCTCATATCCTTCCGTATCACGCGGTGTCTGACCTTTTGGAAGCATTGAGTTAAACTCCATAGCTACAAGCTGTGAATTGATCATTATATCTTTGGCACTTCCCGGATGAACATTGAAACCATTGATCTCTACTACTGCTGAGTCGGCATTGAAATTTTCATATACAATCTCTCCTTCTTCACCGCCATCTACAGTATAGGCAAAATCTGCTCCAAAACCTTCTACATCGAAATGATCAGCACCTGCACCAACTTCTTCATCTGGTGTAAATGCAATGCATACCTTCCCATGTGGTTTGCCACTTTCTATTATCATCTCGGCTGCTGTCATTATCTCTGCTATTCCTGATTTGTCATCTGAACCAAGAAGCGTTGTACCATCAGTCGTTATAAGCGTTCTTCCTACAAGAGACTTAAGATGAGGAAAATCAGATACTTTGAGTATACGCCCGCTGTCACCAAGCACTACATCACCGCCATCATAATTATTTATAATCTGTGGATTTACTCCCTCTCCACTAAAATCGGGCGATGTATCCATGTGAGCTATAAAACCGATAGCCGGCATATTCTCATATCCTTTTGAAGCCGGGATATTTCCATAAACATAACATTTGTCATCACGTCTTACATCACTTATACCTATCTGATTCATTTCATCGACAAGCATATCGGCAAGTTTAAACTGACACTCTGTAGTAGGTGTTGTGTAACTTTTTTCATCTGACTGTGTATTGACCTTTATATACTTAAGTAATCTTTCATATGCCCTCATAGTATGTCTCCTTTTCTACATAAAAATCCCCATTTCTGCGCACGTTTTTTGCGCATAACGAGTTTGTGTCAAGTGCGCGCAGACACAAATCTCGTGTGTGAAAAATCTTTCGTATATGGATTTTTCACACTACACTCCCTTCTCATATAACTATGAACGGTAGTCACCATTGATTTTTACATAATCATATGTAAGGTCGCATCCCCATGCCTTTGCCTGAGAATTGCCCTGATTGAGATTTATATTGATATAAATTTCATCTTTGGCAAGAACCTTCGCAGCTTCTTCTTCTGAAAATTCAACTCCGGCACCATTACGGCATACTTCTACCTTGCCTGCGTCTGAAGCAAGATCTACATCAACTTTGTTTATATCAAAATCAGCCTCTGCATATCCAATTGCACAAAGGATACGTCCCCAGTTAGCATCTTCACCGAACATGGCACATTTGAAAAGTGGTGATCTGATTACACTTTTTGCTACAATTATCGCTGTCTCCTGATCCGGTGCACCTGCACATGTACATTCAAGTAACTTTGATGCTCCCTCACCATCACTTGCAAGCATCTTTGTCATGTTGGACATAACGATATAGAGCGCAAGTTTGAATGTATCGTAGGCATCTCCCTCGGCTGTTATCTTATCATTGCCGGCAAGACCATTTGCCATGACACTTACCATATCGTTGGTTGATGTATCACCATCTATACTGAGACAGTTGTATGTGACCTTGACGATATCACTAAGTGCTTTCTGAACCATCTCTGAGGATATCGCTACATCAGTTGTCACAAAATTAAGTGTTGTAGCCATATTTGGATGAATCATTCCGCTTCCCTTTGCCATACCTCCAAGATGACATTTAACACCGTCTATCTCAAATTCTACTGCAACTTCTTTTCTTACAGTATCTGTAGTCATGATAGCATTGGCTGCTTCTGTATGACCTTCTGTAGTCATTCCGTCGATGAGTTCTTTCATATGGGCTGCAAATGGTTCTACTGACATTTTCTGACCTATAACGCCTGTAGATGCAACAACTACCTCTTCCGGCTTTATTCCAAGTATATCTGCTGCAAGCACGCATACCTTTTCTGCTATCTCTTCACCATCTGCATTACATGTATTGGCATTCTTTGAATTTACGATTACAGCTTTTGCCGTTCCATTGCTTGCTTCAAGATGCTTTTTTGTGACGATTATAGGTGCGCCTTTTACTTTGTTCTGTGTATATACTGCTGCTGTGTTACAAAGTGTCTCACTGTATACAGCACCTAAATCGTTCTTGTTTTTGTCAGGGTTGATCCCACAGTTAAGTCCATTGGCTACAAAACCTTTTGCTGCGCAAACGCCCCCTTCTATATATTTATATCCGTCAAAATTTTCTTTAGTCATTTTTCTTGCCCCTTTCATATTTTCCTATTCTCTTGCACATAATAGCATCCTTCGCACCATGCTTTAAATGATAACACATAATTATAATTTGTATCAAGTGACTTTGTAACAGTTTTAGTCTTACACTTTATAACAGTTTTAGTCTTACCAAAATTTATTTTAACAAAAATGAAAATAGAGAGGTTCTACATAATTATACTTAAATAATTACAGCACCTCTCCACTTTTATTTCATATTATAATTATCCCTATTTCCTTGTTATTACTTCGACAGCCATGCTTCAATCTCTTTTACATCCCGATGAACTACATTTGCAATTTTTTCAATACCCATTCCCATATGATTCAATTCCATAACTGTTCTTTTGTCAGTTTTTTCTGTTGCTTCCTTTGTTGCTTTTTCTGCCACTTCTTCTGCCGCTTTTTCTGCTGCTTCTTTAGCTTTTCTTTCGGCATATTCTTCTACGCTTTTGCACATAATCTCATCCTCCTCACCATGTTTTAATTCTTTCATTC
>CAZFFA010000055.1:0-820 GCA_964517955.1 uncultured Jutongia sp.
TTTAACTGCTCTTTATACGCCTTAGTATCGGTGTCATACTTGGTCTTCAGCGTATCGAATTCATTAGTAAGGTCTGAAAGTTTTGTCGCATCTGTGCCAGCATCTTTCAGTTGATTCTTTAAGTTTGCTAAATCCTTATCTCTGGTAGAAATTGTATCGTTTAGCGTAGTAATTTGAGTATCACGTGCAGTGATATCATCGTCATACTTATGCTTAGACACATAATTTCCTTCATTGATGTCTGCAAACTTAGCGTTACTTGCTTTTGCGGCAGATTCAAACTGTTCCCAAGTCAGTGTTCCATTTTCCGCCTTGTCAAAAAGTTCCTTTACATTCATGTTGCATCCTCCTAACATTCTTTTATATCTGTTATTTATATTTCCGCATTACAGTTTGCGGTCAGAACGTGCATTCTTTAACTGTCTTTATGCTGGACTACCCTAGCCGAGCGTCACCCAGAATAACTCTGGGTGACACCGCAACCTAGGAGGAAAAAGAATGAAAAAACAACCAGTCACCCCTCTACCAATATAATTGTACTATATATTTAGGAATTTGTAAATACTAATTCATATTTATTACACGAATTGCGTGATAATTTGTTACACTTGCTCTATCTAAATGTGTTCTTAATCCACAGTCTTTGCTGAAGTTTTTATACTCATTGGTTAGTTTAATTACTTTAATTCGTGCAAGCATTGCCCCGACTTTATCACCCACTTTCTGCATAGTTATTTGTTCATCCTTTGCATATCGTATCTTAGTTTCTAACTGACACTGTAACTGGGTACATTCATATAAAGTGATGTGTTTACCATTG
>CAZFFA010000055.1:830-12971 GCA_964517955.1 uncultured Jutongia sp.
CCAGTATAATTATTACCTAATAAATATTTGAAATACTCGTTATTCTGTAATTTATCAAATTCCTCATTCGTTAATTGATGTCCTTGAAACGGTTCGTGGTCTAGTGCGCAATTTATATGTGCGCTTAATTCTTTCCCATCTGCATTAACTTTTTTTCCTATCTCATCTTCCATCGCTTGTTGTATTGCTCGTACACCATCTAAGATATTTCTTCTTACTGCTGTATCAAGTCTCTGAGTATAACCACTATCCCAATATAACCTTCGAACACCACGATCCGATAGTTGTTTCATAGTTCTGCGCCTTGCAGTTCTGTAATCAACTACCCAGCTTTGTACTGCTTGGATTGCCTCATCGATAACAGTTTTATATGTATTGCCAATATTCTGAAATTTTAATTTTGTTGGATTTTTAGCGTCACGAATGAGGAATCCCGTTGCTTTAGAATTTGAAAGATTTTGATAGGTATTAGCAGTATTATTTCCAACTGCTTTCACAACTTCCTGTAATTCGATATTTCTGGAATAAGGTATAAATGAACGATGACGATAATCATACAATGGTTTCGCATCTAAGTAAGAATCAATCGCAACTGTCTTTATCATGGACTTAATATCTCGTACCTGTAAATCAGACATTATTGCGAGTTGTTCATTCATTTTTCTGATATCAGTTCCATAATTTACTAGTGTTTTTAATCGCTTAATATCAGAGGGAGATAATTCTCCTATCTCCCTCACCTTTTCTGCTATCGTACTCAGCACGTAAACATTAATTGATTCCTGCCGAGTTACAATTGGCTGAACTAAATTATCAATGGCGTTATCACTGAGCATTTCTATTCCTCATATTAAATTCATTGGATTGGGCAATAAAATCATTCTGCTCCTGCTCAAATGATTTTCTTATCTGAAATTCCTGTCCTTTTGTAAAATTCAGGCATACCCATGATGCCCCTGTATAGACAGCATAGTACAAAATAATTTCTATGCCGTCCGGTCTTCCGGACATCCCCGGAAATCCAAGTACAAGAAATACTGTAAGCAGCAGCCATACCATCTTAACAAGAAAATTGTAAATCCTGTAATCCATATACAGTAACAGACTTATAACAGGTACAGCCAGTGCCATAAGATAAACACTTGTGCTTTTTGACTCTATACCAAGAATTATCGCTGCGATTACCATCATAACTGTGTTAAACTTTGCATATTTATGATCGTCTATCATTTTATCTTTGCAGATATAATCCAGAAATATTATTGTGACTATAAAATATATAAGAAGCATAGTCTGAATAAGCTGTGGAATATGATTTCTTACAAAACCGGTTGTAAGTGCAAGTATTGCAAGCACTATATATATTATCCAGTTTATATTCTTTGCAACATCCTTTGTTTTCATTACATTTTCACCCCCCTGGGAACAACCAGATGAAGTCCACCCGGCACAATCTCTGCCTCCCAGTCACAAAATTCCCCGGAAAGCTCTCCGTCCATATTCATCGCAAACGGCATTCCATCTTTACGCCTTATCTTTATATTTTTAAAATTTCCATGTATAGAATTTTCATCCAGAAAATTATAATCATTTTCTTTAAGTGCTTTGAAAAACGGATATGCCTTAACTCCTAGTTTAGAGTTCATGACCCTGAAACAGCCTTTGCCGTCTGTCACATTGGCACCAGGAAAAAGCTGGACACTTCCCGCATATGTCATACCATTGGCAAATACCAGCTCGGCAGCTTCTTCTGCATAATACCTTCCATCTATCTCAAGCTCATATTCACCTCTTTTGACAAGAAATACAGCATACAGCAAAGAAAGAGTATATGGCAGGCTTTCCCTAAACATCTTAAGCATCCTGTATCTTTCGTATTTATTTACAACTGTAGTGTCAAGGCCTGTTGAAAAAGTATTCAGCGTAATACCATGATTACTCCTTATGTAATCAACATTTATGACATCTCCGTATATAAGCTCATTTATATTGAAAAATCTATCCTTTTCCTTTCCAAACACTTTAAGGAAGTCATTTGTTTCCCCACAAGGAAAAAATGCAATTTCGGCATCATCCAAATTGTCAAAGCCATTTATCATATTCCTCATTGTGCCTGAACCGCCACAACAATAAAATCTAAGTTTTTCATTTTCAAATATATTTTGTATCTCTTTTATAATCTCTGTCTCATTACCGGCATAACGTGTATTAAACACAAAATAATCCAGACCGGTAATTCCTGAAAGTTTTCTACGCAGATCGTCCGCAAAAGTTCTTTTTCCTGCATATGGATTTACAATAAAAATATGTTTCATACCAATCCTCATTCCTGCGCACGTTTTTTGCGCATAAAGAGTTTGTGTCAAGTGCGCGCAGACACAAATCTCGTATATGAAAAATCTTTCATATGTGAAAAATCTTTCGTATATGGATTTTTCACACTATCCCCATTCCTGCTTTTTATTACTTTTCTATATAAATACCTTATATATTAAACCAAATAAATGTGACCAATAGTTGTATTTTAACTTAAAAATTATTATAACACAAATACGACTGTTGATGAATAAATTTCGCTGCCTCCATTTTGACACTATAATCCTTTTGTGCTAATGTGTAACTGAAACAAGGGTCAAAAGCAGATAACAATGGAGCGATCCGTTGCATCATATAACAGTAACAGCGTTTTAACATATGTATTATAAACAACATATCAGCTAATTGTATAGAAAGGTCGTGATTATCATAGATAAAACAACTATGGACAATATAAATAAACTTATAAGCTGGGTATCTGAAAGCAGCAACATCGTTTTCTTCGGAGGTGCAGGGGTTTCAACTGAAAGTGGTATTCCTGACTTTAGAAGTGTTGACGGACTTTACCATCAGCATTATGATTATCCACCCGAAACTATACTCAGCCATTCCTTTTTCCAACGAAAAACATCTGATTTTTACAAATTTTACCGCGACAAAATGATATGTACTGATGCCAAACCAAATATTACACATAAAAAACTTGCCGAACTTGAAAGTAAAGGCAAATTAAAAGCTGTAGTAACACAAAACATAGACGGACTACATCAGGCAGCCGGCAGCAAAACAGTATATGAACTTCATGGATCTGTTCACAGAAATTACTGTACAAGATGCCACAAGTTCTACCCTGTTGAAACTATTATCGAAAGCACTGATGTACCTCACTGTGACTGTGGCGGTGTCATCAAACCGGATGTTGTATTGTATGAGGAAGGACTTGATGACAGGACTGTAGCAGGAGCAATAAAGGCAATAGCCAAGGCCGACATACTTATTGTCGGAGGAACATCCCTTGCTGTATATCCGGCTGCGGGACTTATCGAATATTATACCGGAAATAAACTTGTACTTATCAACAAATCAGCAACACCTATGGACAACAATGCCGATCTTTTGATACAATGTGGTCTTGGAGAAGTTTTTTCAAAACTTTGAGCAAAGTATCGGAAAAACTTCTGACTCTTTAATAAGACACTAATTAATTTACAGAATGGAGGATTATTATGAGATATACTTATAAGACAAAAGGAACCTGTTCATCACAGATTGAATTTGATATAAATGGCGATGTTATAACAAATGTTGCCTTTACAGGCGGCTGCAATGGCAACCTCAAGGGAATATGTTCCCTTGTAGACGGACTTACAGTTGAGCAGATCGAATCAAAGCTTAAAGGCACAAAATGTGGTTTCAAACCTACATCCTGTCCAGATCAGTTATCAATTGCTGTACGTGAAGCATATGAAGCTGAACAGGCATAATGAAGTAGTGATATACCAGTAAGAATTACTTTAGCAGTTCCTGCAGAGGCAATGCATTGGCATTGCCTTTTTATTTGCCATAATACTTATCCAAACGGTCTTTTTTATCAAAAAGATAATTGTACTGCACCATCTCATATTCATTAAGTAATTTCTTATATTCTTCTGGAGCGTCATCAATACTAAAAAGATTTCCATCTTTATCAAAACATCCTGTTGCACTTATTGAGGGCAATTTATCTGAAAGCTCCATAAGATACTTATTGTATGCACTCATCCTCATACCTGTGCTTTCAAGCATTATAGACGAAAGATAATTAAGAGATGTTCTTTCTATATTTTGTGATGGCATATCATAATTTGTCCATATCATAAATGGTACAAGATGTGTTTTCATCGAGTCTTCTATTGTAAACATGTCAGGATTTTTTCCCATAACGCTCTTATAAAATGTATCTGCAAGATGCGGCTGATGATCTCCAAACATCACTATAACCGTTGGTTCATCTACCTTTTCAAAATATGTGATAAGCTCTTTTAATGCATCATCTGTTGCCCTTATCAAAGATAAATATTTATTAACCTCTGTTGGTACACTAAACGATGTTACCTTTACGGGATGTTCAAATTCATCTTTTGAACTATATACATACGGATTGTGATTCTGCATCGTTACATTGAACATACAGAATGAAGTGCCGTTCTTTTTATCCTCAAAAAGTTTCTCAATCTTTTCAAAATCAGACTTATCACTTATATGATCCTGATATGTAACAGGATTTTTAAAATCCTCCTTTGTTATAAACTCATCAAAATACATCAAAGGATATACAGTATTTCTATTGTATCCTGAACCATTGTACGGATGCATAGCTATAGCTTTATCATATGCTTTCTGTAATCTGATACCGCTTATAACTGATGGCAGATAATCGTCTATATACTGAAGATATGGATTTCCCGGCAGAAATGCTTTGCTGCAGCCTGTAAGAAATTCAAATTCGGAATTGGCCGTATAACCGCCATATACAGATGATTCCGCATAACCTTTTATAACATTTTTGTCAAGACTTTTAAAAAACGGCATAACACTTTCATCTGTTGTAAAATTGCCAAGTACACTAAGATCAGAAAATGATTCATTCATTATCATGATAACATTTGGTGTCTTATATGATACGTTATCATCTTTCTGATAATATTTTGACAATATCTTATCTACCTTCTCTACCGAATATCCATCAGGTTTATCAATAGATGATTCACCCGCATTTGCTATAAAATACAGAGGATAGCCACATTCGGTAATACCTATATTGTGATCCCAGTAAAGTGAAGAAACTCCTCTGAAAAATGTTGAATCAGTATTTATCCATAGGACAAAGATCAAACTTATCACAAGACCTGCTACCGAAAGAATACATCTCTTCTTCTCCGTATACCTGCTTTTTTTCCGGGGCATAAATACACATATGACAAACATCACAATTATAGAAGCTATTCCAATGATAAAAAATCTGTCTATAGAATAATTATATCCATCTGCTACCGTCGCTGCTGTCTTTACAGCATACAGATCCATAAATACTATTCCATATCCCCTAAATGCAACAACAAAAAAGTTGGCAGTTCCTATAATGGCAGTTCCTATAACAGATGTTATAAAAGCCGGTTTCATTCTATGAAACAACGAAACAAGAACAAGATTTACCAGAGCGATAAGTGATGTATTCTTAACAATCAGTAATACATCAAACTCCCAGAATACCTTCTTAAAAAATACCTCTATAACAGCAAATTCTGCCAGTGACAAAAAAATAAAAAGGACTATTTGAAATATAAATCCCGGAATGCTTATATCTGATTCTTCCTTTTTCGTTTCAGATTCATTATCAAGTTCATTTATTGTAATCTCTTCATCATCCTGTATCATATCATTACCCTCGTTCCAAAAATAATCATATCTATAGATTACAATAAATTTATTTATAAATCAAACAAAGCGGGACAAAATGTCCCGCTTATCGTAACAGTTCAGCCCTAAAGCTATAAACAATACATATATGAGCTTGCTCATACTATTATTGTTTATAGCTTTAGGGTGGAATAGCCTTTCATTTCTGAAATGAAATAAACAAAAGCTGCGCAGCAGCGACTGACAGCTTGCTGGCAGGTTTATGAATGTAAGAAATAAAAGGCTGAACTGTTACCGCTTCTCTGATATCAATATTTATTCCTAATAACCAAACTGATTGAAGAAATTGCCAAATTCTCCGAATCCATCGCTTCCATCTGATCCATACTGCTCTGAATCATTGTTTCCATTGCTGCCATTGCTATCATTATTTCCGTCACTTCCACTGCTGCCACTATTGCCATTGTTATAATTATCAGAATTATTGCTGTCGTTATTGCTATTGCCGCTGCTCTTCTTATCTGATGAAAGTCCGTTTAATGATGAGGAACCCTGAAGTTTAACCTTTACTTTCTGTTCTTCATAAGCACCATTGTTACTTCTCTGGATAGTAAGCTCAACCTCTGTTCCCTTGCGGTAACTGTTTGCCTTTTCCTGAAGGCTCTCAATAGTAGTTACTGACTGGTTGTTGATAGCTGTTATTATATCGCCTTCTTTTATTCCGCCTTTATCAGCCGCACCGCCTTTTGCTACTTCGGCTACATAAACACCTGTTGGAATATTGTAAAGACTTGCTGCTTCTGTTACAGTACGTCCTGATATACCAAGATATCCTTTCTCAGAATCTGAAAGATTTTCCTTGTTCTTAAGTTCATCTATTATAGGTGTTGCCACTGAGATAGGTATTGCATAGCCTACGCCCTCTACTGAAGAACTTGCAATCTTTGCTGAGTTGATACCTATAACCTGACCCTGAAGATTGATAAGAGGTCCGCCACTATTACCTGGATTTATAGCTGCATCTGTCTGTATTGCTTCTATTTTATTGCCGGAACCGCCATTTTCTGACTGTTCTGTTATCTCACGATTCTTTGCACTGATATAACCTACTGTTACTGACTGACCATAGCCAAGGGAATTGCCTATAGCGATTGCCATCTCACCAACTTTAAGATCATCTGAATCTCCAAGATCAGCAACTCGTATCTTATCCATTGTTGAATCTTTTATATCCTTAGTCTTAACTGCTACAACTGCAAGATCATTGCTTGTATCAGAACCTTTTACTGATGCCTCACATATCTCTTCATCTATAAACTGAACTGATATTGTTTTCGCACCATCTATAACATGATTGTTTGTTGCAATAAGTAATTCCTTGTCATTCTGACCGATTATAAATCCTGTACCGGCACTTGTTGAATCCTGACTCTGCTGCTGTTGTCCGAAAAGGTCATAATAAGCAGTTCCTGCTGTTGTGCTTGTGATAGCAACTACAGATGGCATTGTCTGCTCTGCAATTGCAGATACATCAGTAGCACCACTTATAACACTTCCTGTTGCCGGTTTTGTTGCACTTGTTGTTGAACCGATCTGCTTTGATGTAGTTGTTGATATATTTCTTTTGTTTAAACCAAGTACATTTCCACTAAAGAATGCAACTGCTTCAAAACAAACTGCTGCAACTACTCCAAATACTGCCGCAAGACCTGCATATTTCAATATTTTGACAGGATATGAATCATTTGACTTACCACGCTTTTTCTTTTTGTTGTCACCCGGCTGGTTCATATTGTCTGAACCAAAACCGCCACCCTGCTGAAATCCCATATTCTGATTAAAACCATTATTCTGGCTGCTATAATTATTCTGCTGATATCCTGTATTCCGGCTGTCATAATTGTTCTGCTGATATCCTGTATTCTGACTGCTGTAATCATTTTGCTGCGCTGTCTGGCTGTTTCCGGCATAATAATCACCAGAATGTGTTACAGAATCATCTTTTCCTTTATATGAATAACTGTAAGTTCCATCCTGTGGTTTTCCCACTCCTTCTACTGAATTACCATATTCACCTGTATATTCATTAGTTTTTTCATTATTATTCTCTTCCATAATGTATCCTCCTAACATCTTATATGCTATAACATCATCTTATAAAACTGATGATATGTCAATAACTATGTTGCTCTTCCTCTTACAGTTACCTAGTCTAACAGCAATTTGTGATAAACCTGTGAAGAAATAATAAAAAAGTTGCGTAAAATCTTTTTAGCTTATATAATGATGCAAGGGTCAAAAGCATATTTGCTTGCAGATATGCAGAATTGGAGATGTTTGCAGGATTGAGGAAACTGCATATCAATGCAGCAATCCAACGCATCATTAATGTTAATGTTCTAAATATATATAGTAGAAAGCAGGTGAAGTTTTGATTCGCGAAAATCAAAAATTACTTAATATAATGCACGTTTTGGTAGATGCGCTTATCATCGCATTGTCATTTATAGCTGCATATTATCTGAGACTTGATGACAGAAGAAGTTTTCTTATAACACATCATATAATCGCACCACCGGTTGGTTACTTCCGTCCAAAAGAAGATTATTTCAGTATGCTGATATATCTTGTTCCATGCTATATAATCATCTATAACTTCTGTGGCATGTATGATCCCAAAAGAACAAGCGGACGCAGGGCAGAATTATACAGCCTTTTAAAATCGAACCTTTTTGGTGCCTTCTATCTCCTTTCAGTTTTATATTTATTGCAGAGATGGAATTATGCACGACTTCTGCTTTTTATATTTGTTGTAATTAATATGGTCGCTGATTATACTTTCCGGCTTATTGTAATAGGTATACTCCGTAAAATGCGCAGGGAAGGCAAGAATCTGAAGCATATACTGCTTGTAGGCTACAGCCGTTCTGCCATAGGCTATATTGACAGACTTCGTGTTCATCCTGAATGGGGATATTACATCCACGGAATTCTCGATGACCACAAACCAATGACTGAAAGCTATCGTCATGTAGATGTTATAGGCACTATAGACAAGCTTGAGGGGCTTCTTGCTACAAACCAATACGATGAGATTGCCATAACACTTAGTATTGATGAATATAGCAAACTTGAACGAATAGTTGAAATATGCGAAAGATCCGGAGTTCATACAAAATTTATTCCTGACTACAACCACATTATTCCTACAAAACCATATACAGAAGACCTTGACGGAATACCTGTTATTCACGTCCGCCATGTTCCGCTTAGTTCATCATTTAACAGTGTTCTAAAGCGTGCAGTTGATATATTCGGTGCCCTTGTTGCGATTATACTGTTCAGCATCCCTATGCTGATAACAGCAATAATTGTAAAAGCAACATCGCCCGGACCTCTTATCTTCTGCCAGAAACGTATAGGACTTCACAATCAGGAATTTAATATGTACAAATTCCGCTCAATGAAGGTACAGGATGAAAGCAAAGAAAAGAAGGAATGGACAACCGCCAATGACCCTCGTGTAACTCCTGTCGGAAGATTTATGAGAAAGACCAATATAGACGAGCTGCCACAGCTTTTCAATGTTCTTAAGGGTGATATGAGCCTTGTCGGTCCACGACCAGAACGACCTTACTTTGTTAATAAATTTAAAGAAGAAATTCCAAGATATATGATAAAGCATCAGGTCCGTCCGGGCATGACAGGATGGGCGCAGGTAAATGGTTATCGTGGTGATACTTCTATAACCAAACGAATAGACTGTGATCTGTATTATGTTGAAAACTGGACCATGTCACTTGATTTCAAAATACTTTTCCTTACATTCTTTGGAAGAAAAGTCAATAAAAATGCATACTAATACAGATAACTTAAAGGACTAAACAGATTTACATGTTTTAGTCCTTTAAATAATTAAAAGTACTCAGGGGGGTACGGATATGAAAATAACAAACAGACTTATAATTGCTTTTCTTATAATAACGCTTATTCCTTTGCTTGGTGGAACTATATGTTTCCATGAAATCAATAAAAAGCAAAATGAGGTTCTCAGCGAATCATACAGTACAGACCCAAAATATTATAATGACTTTGAATTTATCTTAAATCCTGTTCAGATTCTTTACAGTCTTACTCTCAACGACTTTAATTCGCTGACAGAGATATCAGAGAATGATCCCGACAAACTAAATGATAATTATTATCTCAGGGACATATCTACTGAACTAAGAAAACATTATTCATTTATAGTTATACGAAAAGACAACGAAGATTATTTTACAGGCAATCACAAATTTTATAAAAAGCTGTCGTCCCTGCCCGACTTTAACAAAAAAAATACAGGCAAGAACAACATGATAACCTTAGACCAGAATACTGCTGCTCTTATAAGGCACAAGGATTTTTATTTCTCAGATCATTCCGAAGGACAGATATTCCTGATAACTGATCTTTCTGAGCTTATTCCACGCTGGAAATCTACAATTTTTGAGATACTGCGTGCCCTTATACTGATAGTTATCATAACAGCCTTAGTTCTTATCATCTGGCTCAACCAAAGCATAATCAAGCCTCTTAATGTACTTCGTATCGCCACAAATCAGATAGGTATGGGTAATCTTGATGACCCTATCCATGTATCATCCTCAGATGAAATAGGCGAGCTTTGCCGTGATTTTGAGGAAATGCGTATAAGGCTTAAATCAATGCTTGAAGAACGTATAAAATATGAGCAGGATACACGCGAAATGATGAGCAGTATATCCCATGATCTTAAAACACCGCTTACTGCTATAAAGGGCTATTCAGAGGGTCTTATAGATGGTGTTGCCAATACCCCCGACAAACAGGCAAAATATTTACGTACCATAATCGCAAAAGCAACTGATATGACATATCTTGTTGATGAATTATCTATATTCTCAAAAATAGAACAGAACGCTCTCCCATATAACTTTGTTACGCTTGATATCGGCGAATATTTTTCTGATTCACTTGATGATCTGACACTTGATCTTGAAGCCCAGAATATAGATATACATTATATAAACCATATAAAATCAGGAACAACCATCACTGCAGATCCCGAACAGCTTAAACGTGTTATAAATAATATAATAGGAAATGCTGTAAAATATATGGATAAAGACAAGGGACATGTTAAGATTGAAATAACAAATCTTACTCCTAAAAAACATAAACCGCTTTACAGACAGATCAACAAAGACGGTACAGATGTTCATCCTGCTGAAAAAGACGTTGAATATATCCAGGTAGAAATATCCGATAATGGCCCGGGCATCGACAAAGATGCTCTTCCATATATTTTTGATAAATTTTATCGTGCTGATGCTTCTAGAAATTCATCAAAAGGCGGCAGTGGTCTTGGTCTTGCAATCGTCAAAAAGATCATACTTGACCATGGCGGTAAAATCTGGGCAAAGAGTTCTCTTGAAATGGGAACAAGCATCTTCTTTACACTTAAAAAAGATGAAGAAAAAAAGTAACTTTATAAAAGTTTTACTTTTATAGCCATAATTAACTGATATAATGATGACACTACAATTAATGAATGGAGGATACAAATGAGCAAAATACTTATCATAGAAGACGAAGCAGCTATATCTGAACTTGAAAAAGATTACCTTGAACTAAGCGATTTTGAAGTTACAATCGAAGCCGACGGAAGCTCCGGTGCTGCACATGCCATTGCAGAAGATTTTGATTTTATAATACTCGACCTTATGCTTCCGGGTATGGATGGATTTGAAATATGTAAACTCATACGTGAAGAAAAAAATACTCCTATAATAATGGTTTCTGCCAAAAAAGATGATATCGACAAGATCCGTGGTCTTGGTCTTGGTGCAGATGATTATATGACAAAGCCTTTCAGCCCTAGTGAGCTTGTTGCAAGAGTAAAAGCTCATCTTGCAAGATACAAACGACTTACCGCAGCAGGTGTCAAAGAAAATGAAATAATCGAAATACGTGGTCTCAAAATAGACAAAACAGCACGCCGTGTATATGTTGACGGAGAAGAAAAAATATTCACAACAAAAGAATTTGATCTCCTTACATTCCTCGCCGAAAATCCAAACCATGTATATTCAAAAGAAGAACTCTTCAAAGAAATCTGGGAGATGGAATCCGTTGGCGATATAGCAACAGTAACTGTCCACATCAAAAAAATACGTGAAAAGATCGAAAAATCCACCTCAAAACCTCAGTATATAGAAACTATATGGGGCGTAGGTTACAGATTCAAGGTGTAAACCTTGAATCGTATGACAAAAGTATATTTATTCATAAGAAGGCATTCCACTGCGAAGCAGTTTTTAATGAATGCCTTCTGCTCATATACCATAGGTATATGAGCAATATCTGTTGAGTAGGCTACAGATTCAAGGTGTAAGCCTTGAATCG
>CAZFFA010000056.1:0-12738 GCA_964517955.1 uncultured Jutongia sp.
TGACAGCTTGCTGGCAGGTTTATGAATTGAAGAAATGATAGGCTGAACTGTTACTTTTACTACATATCTATATTTTTTCTTAATTCCTTTATTTTCTGTAAAAATACAGGCTTATTTGCAAATATAAATGTTCTCTTACTATAATTATAATTGATTATATCAAGCTCGTCATCTTCATCCATAAATATGCAGTCATTTATATCAATATATATTTTTTTCATTGTCATATCATCTATATTGAAAATACTGTCACATAATGATATTATACCAACACCATCTTCGGCTTTTTCTTTCCATTCGATATTGTATCCCAGATCAGATGCAAACTCTTTTATTTTCAGAGCTGTAATTTCATGACCATTTTCTTCTATATAATATTCATTTGAATTTTCAAATACTTTTCTGTAGTTTTTATCATTATGATCAAGATCATATATTCTGTTTTCACCCGCTTTGCCTGTCACATTATTTATAGCATCTTCATATGCAAGCATAACTGTCTTTGACCTGTTTTCTTCACCATTGTGAAGTCCTTCATAGACTATCTGGAATATAGAATCTAAAAATACTTCTGCCATCTTATTAAGTCTTTTTTCGTCCGTATATTTTGCAAAGAATCTTATCCAGTTTCTCCATGCATAATAAGTTGGAAATGTATTTACTGTTTCATTTTTGGCACCCATAGCATGAAGTGCCATGGAATTACCTACCGATGCCACTTTCATCCCTGCTTTGTTGCATAGGTAACACCACTCTGTATCGTCCCAGTACAAAAAATTTTCTTCCGGCATAAAACCGATTTTATCTATTGTACTTCTTCTTATCATAAGAGAACATGCAGCCACACTGTCTACATAAAGATATTCAGGCATCGAGCCATCTTCGTACATATTAAGATGAGGAACAACTGTGCAAAAGTATTCAAAATCAATCTCCTGTCCAAACTGCTGAATATAGTCAGGATTTTCAAGATGATATATTTTAGAGCCTGCCATTCCTACCTCTGTATGTTCTTCAAGAAATTTATATAAATTTCCAACTGCATTTTCATCGAGCATGGCATCATTATCTACACACATAAGGTACTCATATCCCTTATCATATGCATATCTAAGACCTTTGTTAAAGCCGCCTGAACCTCCAAGATTCTCATCGTTGACTAAAAGTGTTATTTTGTCTTTGTATTTATCTGCATATTTTTCCTTTATTGCTTCAACAGAATTGTCTGTAGAAGCATTATCAACAACATAAATGTCAAAATTCTGAAATTTCGATTCCATGATGCACTGAATACATTCTAAAACTTTGTCTGCTTTATTGTAATTACATATTACTATTCCTACTTTTTTCATGCTGCACCTCATTTCTGAAAAAATCAGGGACTGCGCCAGATGATGCGCAATCCCCATATTGATTTAGCGAAAATGCCCGCCGCTTATAAACAGCTCATATTTTATTTATTATAACTTATGCCATAAATTCTTTAACTTTTGCATAAATTCCTTCACTATCTAAACCATACTTCTTAATAAGTTCTACAGCTGGACCTGATTCTCCATAAGTATCATTGACACCAATCTTAAGAACCTGTGTTGGAGCTTTAGCACTAAGGCAGTCACATACTGCACTTCCAAGACCGCCAATTATAGAATGTTCTTCTATAGTGACAACCTTGCCAGTCTCTTTTGCTGCTGCAACAATCAAATCCTCATCAAGAGGCTTTATTGTATGAATGTTGATAACCTTTGCATCTATTCCATCTGCTGCAAGCTTCTTAGCTGCTTCCAATGTTTCAGACACTTCAAGACCTGTTGCAACAAGTGTAACATCCTTACCCTCACGAAGAACAACACCCTTACCAATCTCAAACTTATAATCATCATTATCATTGATAACAGGTACTGCAAGTCTTCCAAAACGGATATCTACAGGTCCTTGATGATCAAGTGCAGCCTTAACTGCTGCTTTCGCTTCTATATCATCTGCCGGATTCATAACTACCATTCCGGGAATCGTACGCATAAGTGCGATATCTTCACAGCACTGATGAGTTGCACCATCTTCACCTACAGAAATACCTGCATGTGTAGCACCTATCTTTACATTTAACCTAGGATATCCTACAGAGTTACGAATCTGTTCAAATGCACGTCCTGCTGCAAACATTGCAAAGGAGCTTACGAAAGGAATCTTACCTGTAGCCGCAAGTCCTGCTGCAATACCAACCATGTTACACTCTGCAATACCACAATCTATATGTCTGTCTGGATACGCTTTTTTGAATATACCTGTCTTTGTAGCTGCAGCAAGGTCAGCATCAAGTACAACAAGATTTGGATACTCCTCAGCAAGTTCTGTCAACGCATTTCCATAACTTTCTCTTGTAGCAATTTTCTTTACGTCTGCCATTTTATCCTCCTATCTGCTTACTTTAAGCTCTCACCAATTTTTTCTAAGTCTGCCATTGCCTGTGCATACTGCTCATCATTTGGAGCTGTACCATGCCATCCTACCTGATTTTCCATAAATGATACGCCCTTGCCCTTGATACTCTTGGCAATGATAGCTGTAGGCATTCCCTTAGTTTCTTTAGCTTTCTTAAATGCAGCATCTATCTGTTCAAAATCATGTGCATCTATCTCAACTACATTGAAATTAAATGCTTTGAACTTGTCTGCAATTGGATATGGAGAACATACATCCGCAATATCACCATCTATCTGAAGACCATTGTTATCTACTATAACAGTAAGATTGTCAAGTTTACGTGCTCCGGCAAACATAGCTGCCTCCCATACCTGACCTTCCTGAATCTCACCATCACCAAGAAGTGTATATACACGATATGATGCATTATCAAGTTTTGCAGAAAGTGCCATACCTACTGCTGCTGATACTCCCTGCCCCAGAGACCCACATGACATATCTACACCAGGAATATGCTTCATATCAGGATGTCCCTGAAGACATGACGAAGTGTCTTTAAATCCTCAACCGGGAAAAATCCCCTGTGTGCAAGAGTTGAATATAAACCTGGAGCTATATGGCCTTTTGACAATACAAAACGATCCCTGTCTTCCTTTTTAGGATTCTCCGGGTCTATGTTCATCTCTTCAAAATAAAGGTATGTCAAAATATCTGCTGCAGATAATGATCCACCCGGATGACCTGATTTTGCACTGTGGACAGCAGTCACAATGCCCTTACGTATTTCATTGGCAGTTTTCTTTAATGCTAACGTATCCATATTTATTTCCTTTCTTATCTAGAATTATTATAATATTTTAACCCAATTGACCCACAGAAACAGTATATAACTTTTATATACACAGGTCAATATAATTAATTTCAGACAAACCAGAAGTTTTTCCAGTCATTTTTGTATACACGCTTTATCTTCTTATTTATCTTAAATTTCCTTATCAGCTTGCCATCATCATCGCTCTCCTGAAAGCTTCTGCTGTCGGCATCACAGTACAAATATATGTCACCTTTTTTAGATACATTGCCATCTTTCTTTGTCTGTGAAAATGCCTTTCTGTATGACATCATGTAAGTTTTTGTTGTTTCATCAACAAGATAACGATAATAATATGATTTGCCATCAGGCGATGCACCTTTCCCTGAATTGTTATTGAGCATCGTCAGATAATACTGTCCATCTGCAAGTGATGATGACTTAGTCTTTCTTATATAATTCTGACCATACTGTGACTTAAACAGTTCCTGCTTCTTGGAACCTCCCAATATAGACTTAACTTCCGGCGTTGGTTCTGGTGTTGCTGTTGCATCATCACTTTGTGGCAATGCCTTTTTTAGAACTTTTTTCTTAAGGCTCTTATATTTTTTCCAGATCTTTTTGTCCGCAATTATATAGTCAACCTTCGGAAGAAGACTGTTTACATTGCTTATCTTAAAGATACTTGAAAGAGATTCAGAGCTTAAAAGAAGTTTATTGGTTCCTGCAACCTGTATAGAATTTAAGCCAATCCAGTCAGTGTTTTCCTTTCCTGTTTCCTTTACCTTTGCTTTGTATACAGTTTTTAAAAAATCATTCATATCCAGTGCCACGCTTGCCTTTGATGTTTCAAGCTCTATCTTAAGCACATTACTTCTTGGTGCTTTATTTTTTCCTCTCTCAGAGGCAATTACATATATATTTCCAAATCCATCATACGCAAACTCGCCGGACTGTTTATATCCATTCATATTGAAAGTTTTCATAACCTGACCGAGCGCATTTACTTCCGATATCTTATCATCTGCACTGGCATATACTATATTGTCATATATCTTTTCAATATTATTTCCACAGTAACCATCAAGTGGTATCTCGCCTCTAAGTACACCTGAATTGTCATACATCAGTATTGCATATCTTTTTGCGGCTTTTTTAGAGGTCTTTTTTATTCTCTTCGTTATTGTTCTGCCGTTTTTCTTAATTTTCTTTGTCACTATTTTCGTAGATGATGAAGCAACCCTGCTGCCATCGCCAAATACCATATAAAGTCCATTGGTTATTCTATTCCTTGTATATTCCGGACCGCTCTTTAAGATAGTCTGTGCCTTACATCCGCTCTTTGGCATCTTTATTTTATATGTAACTTTCTGTGACAGCTTATCCTCTCTATTGTACAGCTTCAAGGTTATGAAATTTATCTGACCCGGAACAAGACCTATGATCTGGTATTCATGCTCTGTTGACACATTTCCGGATGCTCCGTTTGCCAATGTTCTTGTAAAATCCGGTATCTTATCATTCTTTACAGATATTGTATATCTGCAATAGCATTTTCCATCAGTCTGAAAATAAAGATACATTGACGATCTGTTTGTTCCATATGGATTGTATGCCCATAAAGGCTTTATTGCCGTAAATGATGATCTTTTCTTAATATCTGTCAGATTTTCTTCTGCAGCCGCAGATTTATCAGGATTATAAATATCACTTACAGAATCAAACTTTGTCGTAATTACATTTTTCTTCGACCCTGATATATAAAGTGGAATTATATCTATATCCTTAACATCATCAATTGCCTTGCCATTCTGATTTTCCACCAAATCCTTTTCTTCATTGATAAGTTTTGCATTTTCCTTCTGAAGCTTCTTGGATGTATCATTCATCTTCCATAGAAAAGCACCCATAGCTGCTAACATTATAATACTTGTCATTAGAACTATTTTTAATTTTCTCTTCATGCTCAAGAATCTCCTTAATCATTATTTTGATATAAAGCTCAGCCCTACAGCCCCTCAAAACCCATTTTAAACTACTTCTTTCAGCTTATTATACAGATCCGGATATAGACGTTTCATCCTGAATGGTTTCATATTTTTGTCAAGAAAGCAATGACCGGTATGACCCGTAGTACACAACACATCCCCTCTGTATATTTCATAAGATACTTCCATCTTTATGCCATCAAATTTTGTAACTTTGGAATGAATCTGTATCTCATCAGCATAGCAAAGCGGCACAATATATTTACATTCTACTGACATTACAGGAATGATTATTCCCATCTCTTCGATTTTTCTATAATTCAGACCATACTCATCCATCATTTCAAGCCTTGCCTCTTCAAAAAAACGTATATAATTTGAATGATGAACAATCGCCATCTGATCCATTTCATAATAATTTATTTTTCTTTTATAAACACTGTATTTTCCGTCCATAATACCCTCCCTGTTATTTCTCCTTGCATAATATCATGAAAATATTTTATAATTACTGATAAGATTGATATTGGGGTCAAAAGGCATTCTGACCCTTGCATTTAAGACTTATTATAGCATAATTTTGCAATAAAGTGAAAGACAATAATATACTCTTGGAGGAATACTATGAATTTAATCACAGCAGAGCACCTTACACATTCCTATACGGAACGTCTGTTGCTTAATGATACATCGTTTCATCTCAATGAAAATGAAAAGGTTGGCATTATCGGGATCAACGGCACCGGTAAATCCACCCTGCTTAAGATACTTGCCGGAAAAGTCGAACCGGATGATGGCACAATTACAATGGGACGCAATCTAAGAATTGCATTTCTTGACCAGAAGCCGGAATTTGAAGACGGCAAAAATGTGCTTGCTTCTTCTCTTCCATTGAAAGAAGACATTGCAGACTCTCCACAGGACTATGAACCTCAGGCAAAAAGTATGCTGAACAAGCTTGGTATAACTGAGTTTGAGCAGAATATCGAACAGTTATCCGGTGGACAGAGAAAAAGAGTTGCTCTTGTAAGAACACTCTTAACCCCATCCGATATACTTATCCTTGATGAGCCTACTAACCACCTTGACAGCGCAATGGCGGAATGGCTTGAGCAGTATCTTAAGGAATACCGTGGTTCTCTCATCATGATAACTCATGACAGATATTTCCTTGACAGCGTAGTCAACCGTATAGTTGAGATCGACAAAGGAAAACTCTACAGTTACTCCTGCAATTATCTGGGATTTCTTGAAAGAAAAGCTGAACGTGAAGAAATAGAACAGGCAACAGAACGTAAACGCCAGTCTCTTCTCCGCACAGAGATAGCATGGATGCAGCGTGGTGCAAGGGCACGCTCTACAAAACAGAAAGCTCATATCGCACGCTATGAATCATTACGTGATCAAAATGGACCTGTAACAGACAATACAATAGAGATCAGTTCCGCATCATCACGCCTTGGAAAAACTACTATCGAACTTAAAGATATATGTAAGTCATATGATGGAAATATTGTTATAGACAATTTCACATATATATTCCTTAGAAATGACAGAGTAGGTATAATCGGACCAAATGGATGTGGCAAATCCACTCTCATGAAAATAATATCATCTGAGATAACTCCTGATTCCGGTGAGCTTACCATAGGACAAACTGTCAAAATTGGATATTTCTCCCAGGAAAATGAGGCGATGGATGAATCACTCCGCGTAATTGACTACGTACGTGAAGGAGGCGAGGTGATCCATACCAAAGACGGCACTGTATCAGCTTCTGTAATGCTTGAACGCTTTCTTTTCCCACCTGACCAGCAGTACTCTATAATAGGAAAGCTTTCCGGTGGAGAAAAAAGACGTCTTTATCTTCTTCGTATACTTATGGAAGCTCCAAATGTACTTATCCTTGATGAACCAACCAATGATCTTGATATAGCTACTCTTACAAGACTTGAGGACTATCTCGACAGCTTTGACGGAATTGTAATAACAGTATCACATGACAGATATTTTCTTGACAGAATCGTATCACGTATATTCTGTTTTGAAGGAAATGGAAAGATTACCCAGTATGAAGGCGGATATACAGACTACATCAATAGAACAGACAACAAAATGACCGTAGCTGACGCAGGTATCACTTCCGGTGCTTCTTCAAAAACAAATGAGTCTGCAAATTCACAGACTACCAATAGAAACAACTGGAAAGACGGACAGGTTAAAAAGAAAAAAATGTCATATCAGGAATCGAAAGATTATGAAACGATCGAATCCGATATTGCAAAACTCGAAGCTGATATAGAAGCGGCTGACAATGAAATACTTAAATATGCCAATGATTTTGTGAAACTAAATGAAATATCCCAGCAAAAAGAAGCCCTTGAAAATGAACTCAGTAAAAAAATGGACAGGTGGATGTATCTTGAGGAACTTGCCGAAGAACTCGGCTTAAAGTAAACATACGAAAAATGGTTATAAACATACGAAATAATGCAAGACCAATGACTTTTTTGCGTTGACACGTGTATCATTATGTGATAGATTAAACATGTTGTTATCTTCGTATGATACGAAGAGTTCACAAATATTTATCAGTTTTAGGAGGCAGTACAATGAAGGGTACAGTTAAGTGGTTCAACGCTAAAAAGGGATTTGGTTTCATTTCTGATGAGACAGGTAAGGATGTATTCGTACATTTCTCAGCACTTCAGATGGACGGTTTCAAAGTTCTTGACGAAGGCGAAGAAGTAGAGTTCGACGTTGTAAACGGAGAAAAAGGACCTCAGGCTTCTAACGTAGTAAAGATTGGTTAATCAATTTTTGTACGTGTTATAATCAGTATATGAAGCATTCTTATTTTTATAGATAAAGCAATTTATTTTAAAAGTTTGGGATTTTCAGACCGGGTTATAACAAAAAGAGTTATCGTACATATGTATGATAACTCTTTTTTTTACTCTTTTTACTTTATATTTCTACTTCTTCTCTCTCATATACACTAAGATAGCCCACGATATGACTTATTATCTTTTCAGCAGTCTTTTCATCAATTTTACTGTAACTACGTAGTGCCGCAATAATAATTCCGACCTCTTTTACATTGAGCTGGCGGTTCTTTACACTATATGTTTTATCATCACCATTATATTCTATCTCAATGCCGTACCTTTGAAGTGCATGTATATCCTCATATATACTTTTTCTTTCTCCTGCTATACCTGCATCCTCAAGCCATGCAAGTATATCCTGCATAGAAACCCCATGATTCTTATCTGTATGTCCGATAAGAATCTCCATTACCAAAAGCAGCCTGAGTCTCACATTTTTCTCCATCTTATCCATAAGTATTCTCCCTCCATATCCTTTGTATTATCAACTCCAATAATTCAGACCTGACAACTGCTGTCAAAACGCCGTCATATCTGAATTATAAACCGTAACAATATCAATGCTCATTTTCCACGGCAACACGCAGCAGATCCATTGCATCAGGCACTTCACTTAAAAGGACTTCAAACATCTGACCGGGATGCGGACAACTGTCCATGTGTGCCTTTCTTTCATCTCTCATATCCTTTACTACTGCCAAAACATTGTCACCATTTGGTTTCATGATCTCAATCGTATCACCAACACAGAATTTATTCTTCTGCTCAAGCAAAGCATATCCATCATCTGCAATATCACGTACGATACCAAGATAAGTATAACTCTTTACATAAGTATTGTTGTCATATATCTGTGATTCATGCGTAGTCGGACCATAGAAAAATCCCGTTGTAAACTGGCGGTAAGTACACTTTGAAATTTCTTCCATATAGTATTCCTTACGTGACTCATAAAGTTCAGGTGATTTGTAATAGTCATCTATAGCCTGACGATAAGTTCTTGCCACATCAGCTACATAAAGAGCCGTCTTCATACGTCCCTCTATCTTAAAGCTGTCAATTCCGGCATCAATAAGATCGGGAATATGCTCGATCATACAAAGATCTTTTGAATTAAATATATATGTTCCACGCTCATTCTCTTCTATTGGCAAAAATTCACCCGGCCTGTTCTCTTCCATTATATAATATTTCCATCTGCATGGATGAGTACATGCACCCCTATTGGCATCTCTTCCTGTGAAATAATTGCTAAGAAGACATCTTCCTGAATGAGATATACACATAGCACCATGTACAAATGTCTCTATCTCAAGATCGTCCGGGATGTTTTCCCTTATACCCTTAATCTCTTTTATTGAAAGTTCTCTTGCTGATACGACACGCTTTGCACCAAGCTTATGCCAGAAATTGTACGTTGCATAATTTACATTGTTACTCTGTGTGCTTATATGGATTTCTATTTCAGGACATACTTCCTGTGCTATAGAAAACACACCGGGATCAGATATAATAAGAGCGTCCGGTCCAATCTCCTTAAGTTCGTGAAAATATTTTCTTACGCCCTCAAGATCATCATTGTGTGCTGTAATATTGGCAGTTACAAACACTCTCTTTCCATGAGCATGCGCAAATTCCACGCCTTCTTTCATATCTTCACTTGAAAAGTTTTTTGCCCTTGCTCTTAAGCCATACATCTCTCCACCAATATAAACTGCATCTGCACCATATATTACTGCAACCTTAAGAACCTCAAGACTACTTGCCGGCACCAAAAGCTCCGGTCTGTCATTCTCTAACATATTTGCCTCCTAAATTTAGTTTGTTTTTATTTACTTAAATGTCGTAAGAGCAGCACCATCTCCCACAGGCAGAACCACAGAATTAAGAATGTCTGAATGTGTCAGATAGTAAAGATATTCCCTCATTCTTCCATGAATTGTCCTGTCTCTTCTTGTTACTGCATATCTTGACTGAATTATATCACCATCCTGCAGCACATTGTCAGTAACAAGCATACCATCATCTGTCATAAGCTTTAGAACATACTCCAGAAAATTCATATACTGCCCCTTTGCAGCATCCATAAAGATAAAATCATATTTTTTACCCGATTTGGCAAGCCTGTCCAGTTCAACAAGTGCATCCCCTTCGATAAGATTTATCCTTTTCTCCTTGCCACATTTTTTATAATTTGCCCTTGCATCTTTTATCCTCGCAGGCACTTTTTCTATCGTATCTATCGTAGCAGCTTCAGATATATATTCACTCATCAACATACTTGAAAAACCGACTGCTGTACCTATTTCAAGTACAGCCTTCGGTTTTCTTGTTATCATCAAAAAAGAAAGCAGTGACTGCATAGATTTCCTGATTATGGGTACTTCGTTCTCCAATGCGGTCTTTTCTATCTCCTTAAGATATTCTGGTATATTCCATGATATTGAATCTATATATGTCGATAGTCTCTCATCAATTATCATATCTTTTTAATCCTTACTCGCTAAATGTAAGCTCATTTATTATTTCTTCATAATCCATACTTGTATTTAGCGTATATTTTCCCGGACGCAGAACAATTTTTTCCTGATCCATAAGTTTTGTGCGAATCAAAAAAGTATATTCATTTACTATGATACCACTTTCTTCAAGACGCTTTGAAACCTTTTTCATATTGTCACCCTTATTCACTTCAAAAATCCTGCTGTGACCCGGTTCCTTCTCCTCTGTCACCACACCAAATATTTCATAACACCAATGGTAGCTTAATGAACACAGCCTGTGTGTTCCCCCAAAAACTATCGCAAACAGAAATAAATTTATTCCGATATACAATGCATATCTTGTCCACTTCCTAACAGACTTTTCATCATCCTTTAAGCTATCCATGCCTATTCCTCCAGAAAATCTGTCTCAATCTCAACCGATTCAATAAACTTATGCTGTAGTTTCCGTATCATCATACAATACTGATGTTCTGCCGCAAGAAATTCATTGGATAAACCATTGTTCTGTAAATCCATATATTCATTCTGAAGATTATTGTTGTCCTGAATAATATTGGGACTTCCATTCATCTGAAGAGCAAGGCTCCTTCTGTGATAATCACCAATTCTTGCATACAGCTCCGGCTGCGCTTTCACTCTTACTAAAAGACTATGATACTGGTTGTATTCTTTTGTACTTTTTATGCTGTCAATAAGTGACTGCATACAGCTTTCTGTCTCTGTCATAAAATCCCCTCTTCTAAATCTACTCAACTTCCATTATTATAGGAAGAATCATTGGATTTCTCTTCATACGCTTCCACAAATAATCACTGAGGCTGTCCTTAATCTCTGTCTTTATCTTTGTCCAATCAGAAACATTGTTGTCAAGACATCTTTCAAGTGCTGCATATACTATATTTTTCGCTTCATCCATAAGATATTCCGACTCTCTTACATATACAAAACCTCTTGATACTATGTCAGGACCTGCAAGAAGCTGATTTGTATATTTTTCAAGAGTAAGAACTATTATGATAAGTCCATTCTCCGAAAGATGCTGTCTGTCTCGAAGAACAATATTACCTACATCTCCAACACCAAGACCATCGACCATGATTCCCTGAGCCTGTACTTTTCCAATAAGAGATGCTCGCTCCTCTGTAAGTTCAAGCACATCACCAGATGATAAAATAATTGTATTCTCCTTAGGTATTCCAAGACTCTGCGCAAGCTCAGCATGATATTTGAGATGCTGATACTCTCCATGAACTGGAATAGCATACTTTGGTTTTGTAAGAGAATATATAAGTTTTATCTCCTCCTGTGAAGCATGACCTGAAACATGCGTATCCTGAACAATTACTTTTGCTCCCTTTTCTGCAAGTTCATTTATTACTTTTGAAACAGATTTTTCATTGCCCGGTATAGGTCTTGAACTAAATATAACAGTGTCTCCCGGTTCTATGGAAACTTTACGGTGAATATTGGCTGCCATTCTTGAAAGTGCCGCCATCGCTTCACCCTGACTGCCTGTTGTTATAAGTACAAGCTTTTCAGGCGCATAATTCTTCATCTGTTCCATCTCGATGATTATATTGTCAGGAACATTAAGATATCCAAGTTCTGTTGCAGTTGATATGACATTTACCATACTTCTTCCCTCAACTACAACTTTACGTCCGTATTTTTCTGCTGAATTGATAATCTGCTGTACACGATCAACATTGGAAGCAAATGTTGCTACTATGATTCTATGCTTTTCATTTTCCGCAAATATATTGTCAAATGTTTTTCCAACAGTTTTTTCAGACATTGTATAGCCCGGTTTCATTACATTGGTACTATCGCACATAAGTGCAAGTACACCTTTCTTTCCAAGCTCTGCAAATCTCTGAAGATCTATAGTTTCACCATTGACAGGTGTATAATCTATCTTAAAATCTCCTGTATGGACTATAAGACCTGCCGGTGAAAATATCGCAAGTGCTGCCGCATCAGAAATACTATGATTTGTTCTTATAAACTCAATTCTAAAACAACCAAGATTTATAGACTGTCCATATTTTACAACTTTTCTTTTTACCGGTTTTGGAAGGACATGCTCTTTAAGTTTGTTCTCAATAAGACCCATTGTA
>CAZFFA010000057.1:0-6822 GCA_964517955.1 uncultured Jutongia sp.
CCACAATCTCGACCAGCCTGGTCATGTAGCCGAAGTTACATCAATGTTGTCGCATAAATGTGTGAATATAGCAACGATGCAGCTCTACCGTGACAAGCGTGGAGGTTATGCCGTTATGGTTCTTGAAACAGATCAGGAAATTCCAGAAGAATCTTTAAAATGGCTTGAACATCTTGAAGGTGTAATAAAAGTAACATATGTAAATATAGGTTGATTTTATATAATAGGAGTTGATAATAATGTTTGCATCATTAAATGAAATTGTTGTTAAATGTCAGAAAGAAAATAAAGAGTTCTGGCGGGTAATTCTTGAAGATGACATAGCAGAACGAAATGTGACAGAGAAGGAATCATTTAAAAAGATGGGTGAAATGTGGGATGCAATGTACCATGCGGCTTTGAATTATGATGGTGATATAAAATCTGCGAGCAGTCTTAGCGGTGGTGACGGCAAAAAGATGGAAGAGTTTATCAGATCACATGAATGTTTATGTGGGGAGTTTGTTGGAAAGGTAATAACACAGGCGTTAAAAATGGGTGAATCAAATGCCTGTATGAAACGGATCGTTGCAGCTCCAACAGCGGGTGCATGTGGTGTTATGCCGGCTCTGTTAGTTCCATATTATGAAAAACTCAAAAAAGATACATCTGACGAAACAGCGGCAAGAAACAGTATTATAAAATCTTTATATGTCGCTGCCGGAATTGGTCAGGTGATTGCATCGAGAGCATCAATAAGTGGTGCACAGGGCGGTTGTCAGGCAGAAATCGGCTCTGCAAGTGCCATGGCTGCCGGTTCACTGACATATCTTCTTGGCGGCAATGAACAACAAATTGTGCACAGCCTCGCAATGGCATTAAAAAATCTGCTTGGTCTTGTATGTGACCCCGTAGCCGGTCTTGTAGAAGTTCCATGCATAAAAAGAAATGTGGTAGGTGCTGTAAATGCCCTGTCGAGCAGTCAGATGGCTCTAGCCGGAATTGAAAGTAAAATACCGCCTGATGAAGTAATTGATGCAATGGCATATGTTGGCGACAAAATGGACATTTCTCTGAAAGAGACCGGAATAGGAGGACTTGCCGGAACCGATACTGCGAAAAAAATAACATTGTAATACTTGTGTAAAATATACAATCGTATTATAATATATATTTAAACACCAATAAGGAAATATGCTTGACTTAAAAGGGAGCAGGGAGAAATGAGATTAAAAAGAAAGAATACATCATTTATAGCAGTTATACTATCAATTGCATTTATATTCGGAATCATCAGTCCATCATCTGTACAGGCAGCCAGAGAGACACAGACGCCATCTGTTGATGTGACTGAAAGTCCGGAACAGACAGAAGAAACTGAAAATGAGCCTGATCCGGCACCAGATTCCAATGATAAAAAGGATGATACTTCCAACAAAAACAAAAAAAACAAAATTAAGGATAAAAAAACTAAACATAACAAAAGTGCTTCAACACCAAAAAGCACTACAATATCTCCATCAGCTACATATAAACCAATTATAGGCAAAAGAGTTGTTTATTCAAAAGGGCGTATTTCAGTGAAAAAGAAATCGCTATATGCCAATGTTGAAAAGGCGAAAAAAAACAAAGACAAAATATCTGTAAAAATGAAGAGAAAGGAAAACTATTTAAATGCTTTACAATCTCTCATTGATAAGGTAAATCAAAAAGATACATCTTTGTTTATAAATAATAACAGTGGATCATGTACTCTTAAAGAACTTGCCAGATATGATAAATCAATGAAACCATATGCATCATATTCTTTGGTAACCGGTGCTGAAGGGCTTATTGATGCTTATAAAAATTTATCCACTACCGGCAATGTGGCAGTACCTGCGCAAAATGTTCAGAATGAAGCTTCAGATACTGTACACAATAGTCTGTCATCTCACAATATGATAACTGAAAACAGCTCTATTAAAATACTTAATTCCATGAATACAGGTGCAATAGATATAGGAGAGTATCTTGAATACAGCTATGATATTCAGAACAATGGTATGCATAAGTTATATAAGAAACTCAAAAAAAGTAAATCTGATTATATGAAAGCATACAACAAATACATATCATATTCTGAATGTGATATAGTTATTTTCAATCATAAAGATATAACAGAACTTTCAGGTATAACGAAAAAACAGATGGCTTATGTACTTAAAGGTACAAATCTTGAACAATATGCCGGAACATATGTTGAGATTGAAAAAAAATATGGTATCAATGCTATAGCAATATGCAGTCTTTCAGCATTTGAAAGTAACTGGGGAAGAAGCAGAAGAGCTATTCAGGATCATAATTATACAGGCTTTGGTGTATATTCTGACAGCTCAGTTGGAATAAATTCAAGATCCGGTAAAGATAATCTTATGATGACTGCAAAACATCTTGCGAATAATTATGTCATTCCCGGTTCAAAATATTATAGTGGCAAGGGTCTTGATGGCGTAAATAAGAAATATGCAGCAAGCCGGACATGGGCATTTGGTATAGAACATATCGGTTACAGACTTATGGAACGATTAAAGACATATAAATAATACAATAGAAATAACTTCCTTTTTATATGGAAGTTATTTCACTGTAAAAGTACCATTACTGTTTGTACCTGATGCAGGATAGATAAAGATACCGGCCCTGTTCCTAAATTCAATTAAATATATTGAGTATAAAGAAATGAGGTTTTAAATGAAAATTTTAGTTGTATTTACAGGAGGCACAATCGGAAGCACCTTTATAAATGGATATGTATCACCTGATGGTAAGAAGCCATACTATTTACTTGAACTATACAATAAAAGGAAAAAGAACGACATAGTTTTTGAAACAATATGTCCATATGAAACACTAAGTGAAAATATGACATGTCATACTCTATTTAGACTTGTTAATACTTTAAAAGACGAACTTAAAAAGGATTATGATGGAATTATAGTAACCCATGGTACCGATACATTACAATATACAGCAGCAACACTATCGTATACACTTGGCAGCAACACAATACCGGTAGTTCTTGTTTCAAGCAATTATGTACTTGGTGACAAAAGATCCAATGGCCTTGATAACTTTTATTATGCTGTTGAATTTATATGCAGCCAAAAAGGTCGAGGGGTGTTTGTATCATATAAAAATACAGGTGATGTTCCAAAGATACACAGAGCTTCAAGACTTCTTGAGCATCCTGTATATAGTGACGATATAGACAGTCTTGGCGGTATATGTTATGGAAGTTTTGATGATGATAAATTTATACCGGAGTCATCATATACTGCTGGTGATGAGAGTAGCATAACATTTGATATGCCTGATGACAACTGGTCTTCTGACATAATGATGATAAGACCTTATCCGGGAATGAGATATACAATACTGGATGAAAGTATTAAGGGAATTTTGCACTTAACATATCATTCCGGAACAATATGCAGTCTCACACCCGGAATAAAAGATTTTGCCGGCTTTACCCATTCACATGATATTCCTGTATTCCTGACAGGAACCGGCAAAGGTGCAGACTATGAAAGCACAAAAGTATATGAGGAGCTTGGTTTCAATAAACTTCCATATAGTGCACCTATAGCAATGTATATAAAATTATGGCTTACAGTTAGAAATAATCTGCCTGTAATTGATACAATGAATAAATGTATTGGTGAGGATTTTCCTGACTAATCATTATAGAAAATAAAAATATACGGAGGATATAAATAAAATGGAACTTTGGGATATATATGACAGCAATAAGCAGAGAACCGGAAGAACTATGAAGAGGAATGACTGGTGCCTTAAGGAAGGCGAATATCACCTTACTGTAATAGGCGTAGTTATGCGTCCTGATGGTAAGTTTCTTATAACAAAACGTGCAATGGATAAAGCCTGGGCACCGGGATGGTGGGAGGTATCCGGTGGTGCAGCGATAGCAGGTGAAGATTCAGAAACTGCCATACATAGAGAAATTCTTGAAGAAACCGGCCTTGATGTAACCGGTGCCGAGGGCGGTTATCTTTTTTCATATCACAGAGAAAACATTAAAGAGGGAGACAACTATTTTATCGATGTATATAGATTTATAATGGATTTTGATGATAGTGACATAACTCCACAGGAATCAGAAACATCAGGATATATGATCGCAGACAAAAAACAGATTGAAGAATTTGCCTCTCAGGGAATATTCCTTCATTATGACAGTATTAAAAAGGCATTTGAAATATAAATATAGCAGGAGATTTAATGAAAGTAGAAGATTACAACAATTACAGAGAGTTCCTGCCCGGTATTAGAGATGACAGTCCAGAAGAATTTTACAGACTTGCCCAGATTTTTTCGGAAAATGTTTTTGAACTTATTCAAAATGACAATGGTGTTTCCGTTCCATATATGATGGATGATGCCATAGAAAGTTTTATCATATTTGAAAATCCTGTAGTAACCGGTAATTATGATAAAAATAAACGTGAACTGATTACAGGAAGTATTGAAGTGCAGCCCGATAAGTGTATTCTTGTTGTAAGACAACAGATGTCAGGTGAAGAGGATAGTTTTTTCACAATTCGATTTACAGGACTTCATATGGAAAATCATCTGTACAGATATCATGGTATAGGTCATTTCTGGATTTCAGGATATGAATACTTACGTCAATTAGATTACCGTTTATGGGTTATTCGTGACAAGTATCAGTTTTTTGGAAGAGAAGCCTGCAGTGATGAAGAAATATCCCTTCTTAATCTATATGAATTTGCACCACTTAGATATTATACATGTATAGACTGGGAGAAAGATGCCGGAAATGAATGCAGCATAAATGGAATTGAGGCATTTATAAGCATTGCTAAAAAAGCAGGAGATAAGTCATTTTTGAATATTCTTCAGCATTATCTAAAAAAGCAGTCAAAAATATATGAAAAAATACTTATATTTATGCTTAGATCATATAAACATTCATGTATTGTAAAAGAACTTCAAAAATTAATTGATGATGCCTCGTCTATATATGATGAGCGCAGTTTTGGAGAAAAATACGATGCATTCATCAAAAATTGCCGTAAAGAGATAAATAATATATTTCCTAAGGGAAATAAGGTTTGTGAATGTCTGGAAGAACAGCCTTTTACAATATATGATGGCGAATTTTCCTACAACTTTCATTTTATATTCTGGAAGCGTCATTTTTTATCAAGGAATTGCAAAATATATACAATTGAATTAAATGGCAATGATATAAAACAATTAAAAAAGCAGTTTCAAAAACAGATAAATGAGATTATATATCAGCATTAAATTACAATTATAAAAACGGAGGCAGCGTATGAAATATTATTATCCCGATTATTTTACAGATTTTAAATGTGTTGGCGGAAAGGCCTGTCCTGATAGCTGCTGCATAGTCTGGCAGATAAATGTAGACAAAGATACATTAAAAAAATATAAAACAGTTGATGGCAGTCTTGGAAAGAGAATGGCAGAAAAAATTGATCAAAGAACCGGTCAGATCAAGCAGCATGGAGAGGAAAAACGATGTGAATTTTTAAATGACGATAACCTGTGTGATATCGTTGCAACGCTTGGTGATGATTACTTATGCGAGACATGCCGTACACATCCACGCCATGAAGAAGTATACGACAATGTGCGTGAACGTTCCATCGCAATAACATGTCCTATCGCATGTAAGACTCTTCTTGAGAGAGAAACACCTGTAGTTATTAAGTCAAAAGAAGTTCCTTCAAAAAAAGAACACGATAAGAATTTTGATGAACCATTATTTGAACAGGTACTTTTTGCAAGAGATGAGCTTCTTAAGCTGGAGCAGAGACGTGATATATCAATCGCCCAAAGAATGACGCTTGTTCTTGGCATGTCGCATGATATTGAAAGACGTTTCCGTAAAAGAGCTGTCCGCAAAAAAAATGGTATTATAACAAAGTTACTTCCTTCTCATCCTGAATTTTCACTTGATGAAAAAGAAGCCATAAAGCAAATTGCGGCTGAATATCAAAAGACAAATGCATATACCAAAATGTCAGCCCATGTAACAAAAAATGCAGATTCTGAAAAAATAATCGTTGAAACAGAAAATCGTACAGCACTTGGCATCATGACAGATATGCTTTTTTCACTATGCACGATGGAAGCACTCAAACCCGCATGGATTCCCTATCTTCAAAGTATACTTAATATACGTAATGACTATGAAGACACTGAATATGAAGCCTTACAGCAGGAATTTGCAGGTGTAATAAAAGAAACAATGTTTGAACAGCTCTTATTCTATTTTTCATATGTATATTGTGGAAGCTCTGTATATGATGAGATGTTATTTGCCAAGATAAAGATGGCAGTAGTCAATACTCTTATTATCAGGGAACTATGGTTTATGAAATGGTTAGAAAATGATAAAGCTATTGATATAGATGAACAGACTGAACTGGCACACTGGTATGTAAGAGAGATAGAAAATTCTGATGAAAATATGGAACAGTGGGACAGCCTTATGCAGAGAAATCCCCGATTTGCTTTTAAAAAGCTTCTTATATTCCTTAAAACAATCTAATCAAGCATATAAAGACAGGAGAATATTTTGAAAGTATTATTATTCAAAATCAGGGGACTTTGCTACAATTCCTCCAACATATTTATCGATGAACTCTATAATTCATTTGAAAAACTTGGCGTCAATACAGAAATATGCTGTGTTGACAATATAGAAGAGGAAAGTAGTGTACTCGAAAAGTACATAGGAAAAACATATGATGCAGTCGATGATATTCAGCAAGCATGGGTAGGTCTTGA
>CAZFFA010000057.1:6832-12715 GCA_964517955.1 uncultured Jutongia sp.
TGCCTGCTGCATCATATGAAGATACACCTTATCCTGATTTAATAAATGCACCATTTATAAATCTTATCGTCGATCATCCGATGCACCTTCATCCGCTTCTTAATATCTCTTTGAAAAACAGTTATGTTGTTTGTCTGGATGAAATGCACAAAGAATACATAAGTAAATATTATCCGGATATTAAAAATGTGCTTGTAATGCCCCTGGGTGCTTCAAAAGCTGCTGAAACAATAGATTTTGACGAAAGACAATATAATATTCTTTTTCCAGCCACATATACACCTTTATCATATTTTAGAGAACAGCTTGATTCTATGGGTGATGACTATCTATCAATCGCTGACCGGATACTTGATATGATAGAACATGGTGCAAAACCTGATATACCGGCTCTATTTACTTTGACCACAGGTACGGACGATGATTTTTTTGCACTTAAGATGTACAAAGCACGATATATAGACAGATATATACGTGAAGTACACAGACAGACAATTCTTGATAAGCTTTTATCAATGGGTCTTAAGATAGATGCTCTGGGACACAGGTGGGACATGTATGACAATAAGTATAAAAACAATCTTAACATACATCCTGCATGTAGTTATCCTGATGCTTTAAATATGATTGGCAATTCAAAAGTAGTCTTAAATGTCCAGCCGCTTTTTATAACAGCACCTCATGACCGTATATTTAATTCAATGATAAATGGAGCTGTTTCGCTTACAAATAGTGCAGACTATCTTGACAAATCATATAAGCCCGGACAGGACTATTTACTATATGATCTATATGATTCTTCACTTAGTATAGATAGGCTTTTTGACACACTTAATGACTGTAAATGCTTAAAGGATATTTCATGCAGTGCATATCAGAATGTATGTCAAAATGACACCTGGAACTGTCGGGCATTAACACTTTATAACTTCATAAATACATTGTAGCAAAACATGGACAGACCGGTATATCTTCATGTAACAGTCAAACCTCCCATCTCTTACAGCTTCATATAACAGTTCAGCCTGTTACATCTTCATAGAATTTTCATATTTTTTACATTGACAATATATATCGTATAAATGTATTATTAACAACGGACTTAAGTAAATGTTATGTAAAAGGGAAGATAGATATGTTATATAAATATTTTAAATTTACGAAAAAAAGGATAGCAGTTTACACTGCATTACTTATCGCCATATTTATTTTACAATATGTGCTTACAGGTTCGCTGGTATCAAAACAGACGATAGAAACTGAAGCCGGCAATTCCAACAGCAGTGTTATAGGAATTATTGATGATGAGGAAATAATCCGTCAGAAATTTTCTTTTGAGAGAAAAGTCGTATTGTCAAAATTTACATTGAGTTTCGGGTCATTTCAAAGAGAGAACGTTGGAGACAACGTTGATATCCAGATGACGGATGGAGACAATAATGTTGTATACAGCACCTCTATTCCTGTTGACAAGATAGAGGCTAACCAGACATATACGGTTGATATGGATCACACAGTAACGATTCCAAAAGGAGTTGTATGTTGTATTAAGATTACATGTAGTTCAAGTGATTCACTTTACAATAAGATTCCAACGCTTAATACAACCAATAGAACAGATCCCAATACTTTTATGTCAACATTAAAGATGCAGACACATAAAAAATCGCTTAATATATCATATACATATTCATATAGACAGCTTTTCCCATTGATTATAATGATTATAGAGCTTGCTGTATTATTTGTATTGTGTTTTGAGCATATAACAGACTATGCAGTTGTGTACCGTAAAAAACGACAGAAGGAGATAAGAAGGAATCAAAAAGAGCAGAAACTTCATGAAGATGCTGCCAATAGCAGAGCAGCGGCAGCAACCAAAAAAACGAAGAAAAATGCATCCGATGCCACAGTTAGTCCAAAAAATAAACATGTAAAACACAATAAAGCCAATATTAAGAATACAAAAAATAAGAAAAAACACACTTCTAAAAACAGGGGACTTAAAAACTTTGTTAAATGGTGTCTTGCTGAGCCAAAAGTTATTAAAACCATCAGACGTATTGTAATAATTTTTAATCCTTTGGCTTTAGCTGTTATCCTTGAATCAATGAATGGCACTGCTGCAACAATTTATCCGAATGTATGGATATTTACATGGATTCTTCTTGCAGCCGTTGAACTTATACTTTTTGCAATCATAGGCAATATCAGTATAGCAATGCTTGTTATGGATATTATTCTTTTGCCGATAGGACTTGCCAATCTTTTCATTATGAATGTACGAGGAACACCATTCCTTCCGGCAGATATACTTGGTGTAGCAACTGCAACTGAAGTTGCTGACCATTATACATTATCACTTACACCGGCACAGTTTATCGTACTTCCGGCATTTATAATATGGTGTGTACTTATAGTGCGATTAAAAGAGAAAAAGAAACAATATGATCTACGCAAAAAAATAGTAAGACGTGCTGTTCCGATAGTATCAGCCTGTGCCATCGTATTTACCTTATACAATACAGGTCTGCTTGAATTGTGCGGAATAAAAGATAATGTCTGGAATAAAGTTGCTTCATGTAAATCAAATGGTTTTTATATGAATTACTTTATAAATCTGCATTATCTGAAGGTTTCAGAGCCATCCGGATATTCTCAGGACAAGGTTGCGGAAATTTTGGACAATGTAGGCAAGGATACCACAGAAACGACAACCGATTCATCTAAAAAGATGATAACGGGTACAGATTTTAAATCAGTTTCATCTCTTAACGGTAAAAAGCCAAATATTATTCTTATTATGAATGAGAGTCTTGCTGATTTTTCAAAGTTGGGCAAGGTTAACTATAATCAGGATCCGCTTTCATATATGCATAGCCTTAAAGACAATACAATATCGGGACTTGATTATGTATCTGTATTTGGTGCCGGAACAAGTAATTCTGAATTTGAGGCAATGACGGGCAATACCATGAAATTCTTCCCAAGCGGAAGCAATGTTTATCAGCAGTTTATGCATGATTCAACATATTCGATTTCATCATATCTTAAATCACTGGGTTATAGCTGTGATGCCGTTCACCCAAGCAGTGGAACAAACTGGAACCGTGTAAACACTTACAAGAGCATGAAATTTGACAGATTTATCACTATAGATGAATTTAAAAATCCTGAATATATCAGATATATAAGTGATAAGGAAAGCTACAAAAAAGTCATTTCACTGTATGAAGAAAAAAAGAAGAAAAAGCAGGATAATCCAATGTTTGTATTTGATATGACCATTCAGAATCATGGCGGATATCTTACCAATACAAACTGGGATGATCCTGTAACCGTAAATGGTGCCCATTATACAGAAGCCAATGAATATCTGTCATCAACAAAGGTATCAGATGATGCATTTAAGTACCTTATAGATTACTTTAAAAAAGCTGATGAGCCAACTATAATATGTATGTTTGGAGATCACCAGCCATCCATTGAGACAGAATTTTATGAAGATCTTCTTGGCAAATCACAAAGTGACTGGGAGCTTGACGATATTCAGAAACGCTTTGCAACTCCATTTATTATCTGGGCAAACTATGATATACAGGAAGGTGAAGATGTAGTTATCAGCAATAATTACATTGAAAATCTTCTTTTAAAGCAGGCCGGAATTGAACTTCCTTTATACAACAAATATGTAGAAAAGGTTACAAAGACTATTCCTGCCATGAATGTCAATGGCTATATGGATAAAGACGGCAAATGGCATAAATACGATAAAACCGAAACAGAGGACGTTTCAAAGCTTCTTAATGATTATGAGACGTTACAATATGGCTATTACAGCGACATGGACAAGGACAGTACATCAAAATTATTTAAAATGGAAAAATAATTCTGAATGAAATCTTCAAAGGGACAGATCACCGGATTTGTCCCTTTTACTTTCTTGACGTATTACAACGATATTGGTATGATATAAATATCTTAAACAACAATGGAAGGATAATAAATAATGTCAACAAAAAGCAAAGAATTAGATGATATACTTAATATAATGAAAGGCAGTCATACACAGGAAGATGCTAGAAAATTAACAAACCTTCTTGGTGAATCAAATATATTTATACCTGCCAAAATGCCATCAGATACAGACCCTGAAATCCTTAAACAGATTACTGCAAATGATGGTACACCAATGCCAATTCCTGAAGGAGCACAGCCACAGCCCTGTGTTCTGATCAATAAAGAAGGAAAACGCTTCTTCCCTATTTTTACATCAGAAGAAGAACTTGCAAAGGGAAAAGATTTTTCTGATCATCCTTTAACGCTGAATGTACCATTTAAGGCATGTATGGATATAATCGTCAATGCTCCCAATATAGATGGTGCTGTAATCAATCCATTCAACCAGAACGTTCTGATGAATGTAGAGAGAACAGATAAGCAGCCTGCTACAAATGGTGAGAAGGTCAAAGTTACAGAAGCACAGCTTCATTCTATTTTAAGACAGCAGCTTGAAGCGCGTGAGCTTCCTATGATGTTATTTAAAGATGGCAAAAAATTTGTTGAAGACATCTCCGAACGTGAAGGCGAATTTATTATGGATATATTCAACAAATTATATGAAGAAACTAATAATTGTCCATATAGCACAGATGACTTTGATTTTATGACATTGACTATAAGCGATACATTACAGCTTATACGTATCACATTACCTGATAAAACTCTTTCAGTTGGCAATACATCCGGTATATTTATTACATGGAATCCGGTTGATGAGTCAGCGAAATACTTTGTAATCGTTCATACTCCTGAGGAGGAACCGGATCGGCTTTTACAGGTAAATCCAACAGGTAAGTCAATGGATCTGGGAGCTGCTCCTGAAGAAGGAAATGAGTTACAATACATAATCACAATGGCCTCAAAACTGTAATATATATGAAAGGATAAAACAATATAAAAAGATATGATTATTTACCTAATACGTCATGGCAGACAAAACAGTACCAATTGTAATGTAAATGTTTCCCTGTCAGAAGAGGGAATATTACAGGCAAAGCTTCTTGGCGAAAGAATGAAATTATATGATATAGATGCACTTTATTCAAGCAACCTTATAAGGGCTGTAGAAACCGCCCAGATTGCTTTTAAAGATTGTCCTGATCTAATTAAAGAGCATCAGATCAGACCTGGTTTTGCAGAAATTGATTTTGGCAGCCTTACCGGATGTGAGGATGCAGAGGTAAAACGTTTTTACAAAGAATATTATAAAGAGCAGGTTGATGATTTTATTGAAGGAAGAATGCAGAAAGGTACAGCTCTTGATGAAGTGAATGAATATATTGGCGAATTTTTTGTTCCTCCTTCTGAAATGTGGTATCCTGATGGAGAAAACGGTGCCATGGTAATGGAAAGAGTAATGCCGGTACTTCACGAAATTATTGAAAGTGGAAAAGAACGTGTTGCTGTCGTGACACATGGTGGTGTTATACGCATACTGTTATGTACATTATTTGGTGGTGATTTTGCCAAACGTCTTATGTTTGGTACATCACTTGAAAACTGCAGTATAACACAGCTTCATTTTGATGAAGACAAACATGGCTTTTATCTTGATCGTTTTAATGATTATGCACATCTTGAAGGTCATCCTGAATTATTACGAGGTAATTTTGTCAAAGCAAACTAATATAACGAAAAAATTAAGGTATCAAAACTCAGTTTGATACCTTAATTTTTTCGTTATGGAATAAGAATTGCGTATACAATAGTGGCGAGCCAACAAGAATTGCTTTAGCAATTCTTGCAGAGGCAATGCGCAGACATTGCCTTTTTTACTTTATAGGAAATTTCGATTTTTTAAACATAAACAAAATAACGTAT
>CAZFFA010000058.1:0-12487 GCA_964517955.1 uncultured Jutongia sp.
TTATTATTGAATTTTCAAGGTGCATAGGCACATTTTAATGTGCGAAGTTTGAGTTTCATTAAAACTAATATATAAATAAAAAAACTGCGAAAACATGATTGTACTCATTTTTCACAGTTTTTGAATAATTTTATTTTTCTTCAACAGCATTATTTGTAAAATCCATAAATGGAATATCCAATTCTGGATACTCAGAATTGGATGTAATGTTTGCAACCAATGGTCTAATATATGACAATAGCATAGATGGCGCATTTGATTTCAACATTATATCAACATTTTCATTATCATCATCCCATAAAAAATCGGAGCTCATTACTACATCAATAAAAAACGGAGCATTTTCCTTATTTCCTATCTTAACATTCAGTTTTACTATTGCTTCATTTTTTTCTTTACTTCTTTCAACATGAGTAGTAGCATTAAACTCCATCCCATCAAACTTTTCCGAATTATATTCCAAATTAGTTCCAAAAACAAATTTTTCTAACACAGGTTTTCTAAATTGAAACGTACTTTGCTTCATAATTCCCTCCTATCATATTATGCCGCTTTTATATTTATTAAATTTCCTATTATTGTCAATGTACCCTTTTCATTCTTTATCTCTTTAGCATCAAACAATAATTTCTGTGATTTACTTATTTGATTAGTTATATATTTGGCATTATTATCTTTCTTAATTGGAATATAGTTATCTAATACATATTTTTCCTGATATGAATCACCATATGTTACTTCTATTTCTTTACTAAAAAGTGTAGCCATGTCATATTTTGATTCTTCCTCAAAAAATTTTGAATATTTTTCTTTTTCAACTAGATCAATATTCAATTCTTTACACAATGATTTCATGCGTTCCTCATTAAAATACATACCAATCCCCCCTAACTTTGACACACTTCAATATCTTCTATTTTGATATATCTCATACTTTCCACACATATTTGTCTTCGCGTATAATATTTTTTAAATCCCAATTCATTTCTTTCAATATATGGAAAACTATATGATATTACTTTAATATTATTAGAACTTTTAAATTCATTACAATAAAAGCATTTCCTCTCATGATCATTTTTAAATTTTGGCAAAAAATCTGCCTTGCCTCTCATTTCATCCAGATACTGTATTCTAAACTCTTCCAATACATTCATATCTTTATCTAAATCAATAAATTCATAATTTTTACATTTTATCAAACAAGTAATGATAATTGTATCATCTGGTTTTATCTTTTTTTCTTTATCAGCTTTTGTATTTCTGTCTTTTATTACTTTTGACCAGAAAAAACTATCCTTCTTTTCTGCCCAAAAATATATCCCCTTACCTAACCACTCTTGCTCTGATTCACTTGAAATAAAGCCATCTTTCTTTATTTCTTCTATTTTGACTTTAAATGTTGTATGATACCCCTTATTCTCTACATCATTATTTTTAAATACATAACGATTGTTTTTTTGACTTTTTACATCATATGTACCAATAATTATTTTTTCCCCTTTATCCACCATATTATACCCCTTGTAACTTATTATTCCCATGAAAGATTTTCATTCCAGAATGCATGATGAAGATGTATTGTGACAGCACTTTTTAAAGCTTCGGCATCTCTCTTTTCAAGAAAGTTCATAATCATTATATGATCTTTATATGCATCTTCAGCTATAACATCAAGGTTATAGTCAAGTGCAAATGTCTTTTCGATAGTCTGTGTAAGCATCGGCATAAATTCACTTAAAAATACATTGTGTGATGCTTCTACTATAGAACTATGAAAAGCAATCTCTGATTCTATACGTTCCTTACCTGTCGGATTACGCAAAAGATAATTCTGACATATCTCTCCAAGAGACAATATTTTCTGAATTTCCTCATCGCTGGCACGTTTACATGCAAGTGATGCTGCCTCAGGCTCAAATATCATTCGAGTCTCATACAGATCACGAAGTGTAACTCTTGAATCAGCAAATTCCGGTATACCTATCCCACCATTTGCAATTCTTTCAAGTTGATCTGCAACATATGTTCCTTTGCCTCTCTTTACAATGAGCACGCCTTCTGAAACAAGTATTCTTATAGCTTCACGAAGTGTAGTACGACTTACTCCCAATTCTTCTGAAAGTTCATTCTCATTTGGGAGCTTGTCACCAGTTTTATATATGTGTTCTTTGTTAATCTTATCTCTTATAACTTCTGCTGTACGCTGAGACAGATTACTTTTTTTATTTGTCATAACTATTTAGCACCACGACTAAGTCCTGCTATACCGGTACGGACTATTTCTTTTATCTCATACTCTTCAAGCAGATTGATAAATGCATTGATCTTTGACTGGCTTCCTGTAAGTTCGATCATCATTGTATCTTTGCTTACATCAACTATCTTTGCCCTGAATATCTGATCTGCTATTGCTACTACATTTGGTCTTTCTTCTGCACTTACACCTATAGTTATAAGTACAAGTTCCCTGCATACAGACTCTTCATTTTTGAGTTCTTTAACACTTCTTACATCTTCAAGTTTTGCAACCTGCTTCTCTATCTGATCAAGAATCTGATCATCTCCCCTTACAACTACTGTCATACGTGAAAATGCCTCATTTTCTGTCTCTCCAACTGTAAGACTGTCAATATTGTATCCACGACGGCTGAACAAACCGGCAACTCTGCTTAATACTCCCGGTGTATTATCGACCAATATAGATAAAACTTTCTTCTTCATATATGTATCCATCCTTTTTATATCTTTTATTATAACAGTTCAGCCTTCCATCAACATAAATGCGTAAAACTGCTGCACAGCTATTGTTTTACTTATTATGTCAACGAAAGGCTTTTTCTCCCGTAAATATTTACGACTGAACTGTAGCTCTTTTCCTAAAATTTTAACAATACGTCATTATTTTGTCAAGGAATCGTATATGAATTTACGGCTGAAGGAAGCTTTGCATCTGTTTTAAGTTTAGTATTGGCATTAACTCCAATCGTCCTTACATATATCTTTGTACCCTTTACGGATTTAGACTGACTGAGAGTTATTACCGATGACTTAGATACATTTAACCATTTTGCCTTTGCTTCATCATATGTTGTTCCCGGAAGAACTATTGTATACTGATATTTGTTGCTTGATGACGCTTTGTTGAAAACAAGTGTATGATATACAACTTCTTTCTTATTCTGTGTTTTCTTAACAGTTCCGTATGTTACATCATTTGATGATTCACTTCCAAATGATGGTTTAACACTCTGACCCTTGAATTTAACTGTTATAGTCTTTGAATATCCCGATTTTGTAGTAGCTTTCTTTCTAAAGTCAACAGTTACAGTTTTTCCTGCTGAAGCATCTGAAGCTTTTACATTTGATTTGACATAAGGAATATCCCATACGCTCATTGTCTTTGTACAGTCTTTCCACTTACTTGATGTAACATCATAATATTCCATAGCTGTACTTGTATTTAATGTACTCTTTGGTGCATTTATTTTTACAGCGGGAGCTTCAGCTCTCTTTGTAATGCTGAGGGTTACTTCATTGGAAGTTCTAATTCCCATATCATCACTTGATGTTCCCGCGATTGACTTTGTTCTTATTACAATCTTTCCACCCTTTACTCTGAGGTTTTCAAGTTCAGGAACAATATATTCATCACCATTGGTTACTGCATTGTTTACTGCTATAGTATTCCAATGGTAATCTGCATATTTTCTCCACTGAATAAATTTAACATCTTCATTACGGTTACTAAGAGTAAATTTAGGTGATTCTGCTGTACTTGCTTTGTCAAATGCAGCCTTAAATTTAGGCTTTACTTTTGGAATTACAACTTTTACATAATCATCTTCTGAAGTTGTCTTATCTCCTCTGAGATACATTGTGTAATCTCTGGCATTGCTTATCCAGTTTATGTTCATCTTAACTATGTCATCAGTTACACTCTTGGTTCCTTCTACAGGATACCATGTTTTCTTATTGGTTGAGAAAAATGCCATATTGTTTCCATTGAGTCTGATACTCATCTGGTATTCATCATAATTAATCCCTGCAAACTCTATCTTTTCAGATGAACCTGCAGCAGATGAAGCATCTGCACCTTTGTTGAGTCTTACAGCTCCTGCAGTTTTAAGTGCTGCTGTTTTTGAAGAAGATGCAGCATTTGATGATGTTCCACTTGATGTTGTGGTATCAGGAGTTACTTTTATAACATATCCAACCTCACACTCCATACTATTCATATGCTGGGAATCTGAACCGCTGCTCATCTTTATAAAGAGCTTTGATGATCCCTCCGGCAGTGTATTAAGAGTTTTTGCAGATATCTTTATATTTACATTAAGACCTGATTGGTTAACTTCTGTACCTCTTATAAGTGATACTTCTGTAGATGAATCTTTTTTCCACAATATATCATCTATAGAAAATCCATTTTTTATTTCAGAATCATCACCTATTGTAAGTGAGATAGATACATCGCTGCTTCTCTGTCCTTCTGTAAATGTTGTACTTCCCATCTGTGATATTGTTATAGGCATTTTAAGACCTACAGTCACACCAGAGATTGTCTCCATGATACTATCAGAGTTCTTTTTGTATACATTGGCTGTAATATTTTTCAATCCACTTAAATCAAGCCATTCATCATGTACACTAAATTCACATTTTACATACGTTGCTGTATCTGTTGAACATGTGTTACCGCTGGCATCAACAAATGTATAATTTGTACTTGTTATACTATTGCCATTACAGAAAAGTTTAATATCATAATCTTTTGCTAATTTTGTTCCAAGGTTGAATGTAAGAGAAAGAGTCTTTGCAATTCCCTTATACTTTGTAAAACTCTTCTCACCAACTATAGAGGTTGCTGTAAGTGCTTCAAGAGTTGTATTGGTTTTGATCGTTTCACCGCTTGCAAGTTCTATATAGAATGTATATACCTTGTCAGTAAGCAGACCGCTATTGGCAAGAAGTGATGTAATTCCATCTTTCTTTATATTTATAGTATATATTCTCTTGTTGTCTGATTCCACAGGTTCTAAAACGCTGTACTTATCAGCAGCAAGTGTAATAGAACTATTTGATTCTGTAACAATCTTTATAGCTGAAGGAGATGTATTGGTACTTGCAATACTTGAATCAGCCGCATATGACAATGTAACATCTGATGAATAATCAGAGCCTTTGACAGCTTTTATATTGTGTGCTGAATCACCTGCTGTGGATGCCCCCGGATAACTTTCTACTGTCCATGAACAAGGTGCACTTGCAATCTTATAGTTATCTGCTCCTGCTGTTCCGGATGTCTTTTTTCTTATAAACAATGTATAGCCTTTTTTCAGGATATCAGAAGAGAAAGTTTTTGTAACACTGTATTTTGTTTTTCCATCACTCTTGTCTTTCTCTGATTTGACAGGAAGTGAAATCCACTTACTGTCCTTATCAGGATTTACAACCACTACACTTCCATCTGCCGCTTTCTGACTGCTTTCCTCCGGTTTTGTTATAACATATTCGTACTTATTGTCTTTCATTTCTTCTGCAACATAAAAGTCTATCCTTACAAGACTGCTGCTTAAGAATGTCTTTTTTACATCATCAGATGAAAGTCCTGCTTCTTCCGGCTTCTCCTGCGCATTGATTCTTATAAATTTAGATGCAGAAACCTGCCTTGTTGAATTTGCTTCTGATCTGAACTCGATTATCTGATCTACAGGATTTGGATTGCCTGTAGAATAAAATGCTTTATTAGCCATTTTTTTATCAGCATCACTAAGCTCTATTGTCTGGGCTTCTGCTTGTGCAACTGACCAATCATTGCCTGAACCAACAACTCTGTACTGTACACCCTTTGGTACTTTAACTGTCAATGCATTTCCATCGATACTTACAGATGGAGCTGTTGATTTCTTAGGTATAGCCACAGTTACAACCTTACTTGGTCTGACACCCGTATCCGTAACTGATGTTCCCTTTATTGGCGATGTTCTGAAGTATACAGTAGTACCTGCCATCTCATTTATATAATATGACAGCTTATCAGCAAGTGCTTTTGCCGCATCTTCACTTGGATTTGCCGGTGTTTCATTCCATGTATCAAATCCTTTTACACGCCACTGTATATTTCCCTTAAAATCAGATGGAACATTCTTATAAGTAACAGTACCTTTTGCTTTATTGTATGTTACCTTAAATGAAGGGTTATACTTTGGAAGTGTAACCTTGACAGGAGTAGTTGAAACATCTCCCATAATCGAAAGGACATAATCTTTTGTTGCACTTATCCATGATATATCCATAACTGTTTTTCCATCAGTTGTAGTGCCAACAACTTTATCCCATTTTTTCTGTTTTCCATCAGATATATAGTACACTTTGTCACCATTACCTGATATGGTAAGAGTCATTTTATCATAATCTATATCTGTCACACTGACAGACTGACCTGATTCAGCATTGACATATTTGATAGCCTTAACTCCTGCCAATGCCAAAGTTGTGACTAAGACTGCCATCAACAACAATCTGCACCATTTTTTCATACGTTACCTCCATTCTGAATACAGGTAGTATCAAGCCACTACCATGATTTTCTGCTCTGCGCTTTTAATATCGTCAAAGCTGCCCAAAAACATTATGCTGCTAAACCATTCTTTTTGACTTTTATACTGCCATTCTTATGAGCTGAACCCTTAAGTACCCTGTAATATATATGATTATTCTGATACTTTATCTGAGTTACATAATATGATCCGCCATATTTTGATGATGTTTTCCATATTAATCTGACAGAGTTTTTACCTGCGTTGTACATATAAATTCCATTTTTCATAATAAAATAATATTTATCATCGTTATATCTGACCATAGCTTTTCCATCTGTCTTATATAAAACTGCCCCACTGCCGGATGATAGTTCTGATCTTTTGGTAATGCCTGCATTACTCAGATAAAACCATTTGCCTGATCTGTACTGAAATGCACTGTCTACCCTCCTCCAGTACTTGTTGTCATACGACCTGTCAGTTGCCGCTGATGCCGAAAAACTATAGTGGTCATCTGACCGGAATTTTTTTGTACTGCACATAAAGTATTCATGTCTTACAAGCCCATATTGATCTTTTTTTGAGTTTGAATCAATCGGGTCATCCCATGTAACATCAACATTGTACCACCTGCCACCTATCTTAATAAGATTCCACATATGAGACATCTTATCAGATATTACAAAATCAACAGGGACTCCTGCTTTCTCCATAAGAATCCCATATGCAAGAGAATATCCCTGACAGTTTGCTTTATGCTCAAGGAAAACGCCACACTCCGAAATACGGTTTTCCCTTGATGAACTGTCATTGTATTCTGTATTGGAGATAATATAATCATGAAGCACCATTGTTTTTTCCAAATGTGTCATACCAGGTCTGACACATTTCATAGCTTTTTTAACTGCATTGTTTATCTTTGTTCTTGTCTTTGCAATTTTCTGCTTATCAACGGCTCCATTTGATTTTATGTACGCTTTTGAATATGTAAGTTCAATCTTTGTAATCTGATTGGTATTGACAAGTATTATCTTTGAAAACGACTGACCTGTATAAAAAAGATACGGTGTCTGATTTATAACTTCTGTCATAACCTTTTTTATTCCCACATTGTCAGCATTTTTATATAGATTATACTTTCTAACGTCTACCTCAGTTTCATACTGTTTGTATGCTTCAATTACAGCTTTTTTCAGACCATCATAGTTTTTTGAAGATGCATAAGCTGACTTTTGAATAGCTGCCGCTATCATAATCATGCTTATTAACATACCCCAAAATATAATGCGTTCTTTTATTTTTCTCATACAGCCACCTCCTTTGTTTCACACAGGCAGGCTCTATGGAGCTGTAAATCTGATATTTTATTCTTCAGTTCCCGATATACCTGCAATATGATTGATAAACTGCTGCGCTGTACGTCCGGATATACCGCCATGACTTAACTCCCAGCGGTTTGCCTCAAGACGAAGCTCATCATCAGACATAGTTATCTCCGGATATTTCTTGGCAAGTTCTGTTACTATATTGAAATATTCCTGCTGTGATGGTTTGTAATATCCTATTGTCACACCAAATCTTGCAACAAGAGATAATTTCTCCTGCATTGTATCTGAACGGTGAAGCTCATCCTGTGACATATCTGAACGGTCACTCCATGTTTCACGTATAAGATGTCTTCTGTTGGATGTAGCATAGATAAGTATATTCTCCGGTTTTGTCTCAAGACCACCCTCTATAACAGCCTTCAGATATTTATACTCTATCTCAAATTCTTCAAATGAAAGGTCATCCATATAGATAATGAAACGATAATTACGATTCTTTATCTCAGAAATGATACGTGATAAATCTTTAAATTCATGCTTATATACCTCAATCATACGAAGACCCTTACTGTAATACTGATTGAGTATAGCTTTGATACTTGTTGATTTACCTGTACCTGCGTCACCAAAAAGAAGAACATTGTTGGCACGTCTTCCTTCTACGAAAGCTTCTGTATTCTCAATAAGCTTCTGCTTTTGTGATTCATATCCGATAAGATCATCAAGTGTCATATTTCCTGTAGTTGTTATAGAACTAAGTATCTCACTTGAATTTTCATCATGGCATACACGAAACGCCTTATTGAGTCCGAGCTTGCCAACACCATATTCTTTATAGAAGTTAGTTACTATCTCATACATCTGAATTTCGTCTTCTGCTTTTTCTATATCGAAACTAAGCTGCTGAACCTTTTCACTGACACTCTTATTGAATATCTGTTCTTTTTTTACTATAGCCTTATAATTAAGAACTACGCTGAAACAGTTTATTCCAAGCTCTTTTTCAATTGGTGAAAAATCGAAATCAAAGAGCTGCTTGAATATACGAAAATCTCCTTTGGCAAATTCATTTACAGTTCCTTCATTGGCTCCAACCTTTTCTGATACAAGTGTGAATGGATTCTCACTCATCGCTAACAAGAATGCAAGGTAATTATGCCATAAGTTTTTGTCAAAACCGTAGCGGGTTGAAATATCAAGTAATCTGTGTATCTGATCATATATATCTGTAATAAGATCTTCTTTCACATATTTTCCTGATGAAAAACGCTGAAAAATATCAGCAAGACGGAATAAAATGCTGTCCTCTCCTATATTTCTGTAAATTACTAATTTTGATGTTAAACGATACATCTAAAATCGCCTCCGTTTTTTGTATATTATCTAAAAATAACAGTTATGCCCTGTTACTTTTAATTACATTTTTTCAGGTGCTTCAAGCCCAAGAAGATCTATTGCTTTTTCAAGTACATTTCCTACCAGTTTGCTAAGCTTGATATATGACTCTCTTACTGCAGCATCTTCATTTGTTACAATCTTATTTTCATGATAGAACTTGTTGAATGCATCAGAAAGTTCATACACATACTGACAGATCTTATGAGGTGCCTGCTCAGCAAAAGCTGCCTGTACTGTCTCAGACCACTTTGATAATGAAAGCATTACGTTTATCTCACTTTCATTGTCAGGAGCTGCAATCTTAGCCGAGTCATCTACTGCAATATTCTGTGCAGCAACTTTTGCAAGAAGTGACTTTGTACGAACTATTGTATAAAGGATATATGGGCCTGTATTTCCTTCAAATGATGTAAATCTCTCTACATCAAATACGTAATCTTTTGATGCCTGATTGCTAAGATCACCATATTTGATAGCTGCAAGACTTATCTTTTCTGCCGCATCTGCTATAGAACTCTCGTCCATATCTCTGTCCTTCATCTTATCAAGGACCTGTTCATTGACATCTTTAAGAAGCTGTTCAAGACGAAGTACACCGCCATCACGGGTCTTGAATGGCTTGCCATCCTTGCCATTCATTGTACCAAATCCTACGAATATAAGATCAACATTGTCACCTATTATCTTTGTCTTACGTGCACAACGGAATACCTGCTCAAAATATAATGACTGTCTCTTGTCAACGACATATATTATCTTGTCCGGATCAAAAAGCTTACGACGTTCTACAATTGTAGCAAGGTCTGTTGTATTGTAAAGTGTTGCACCATTTGACTTAAGAATCATACAAGGAGGAATTTCCTTTGTATCACTTTCTTCTTTTACATCTACTACAAGTGCACCATCATCTATATGCGCATATCCGCCATCTTTCATATACTGTACCATATCAGGGATGTATGGCTGTGCGTCTGATTCCTTTTTCCAAAGATCAAATTCTACATTGAGCTTTGTATATATCTTGCGAAGGTCTGCAACCGATACATTGATAATATGCTGCCAGAGTGCATGATATCCTCTTCTTCCTGCCTGAAGCTCTGCTGTTGCCTGCTGTGCTTCTTCCTTATATGCAGGATCTTCTTTTGAACGTCCTGTTGCGTATGGATATATTTCTTCAAGATCTGCCATTGTGAATGGAGCTTCCTCTGGGTAATCTCCTTCAAAGTTTTCATCAAAATAAACAAGTTCAGGCTTACGCTTGCCAAGTTCTGTAATTATAAGACCTATCTGAAGTCCCCAGTCACCAAGATGAACATCACCTACTACATTGTGTCCCAGAAAACGTGCAGTACGTTTAATGCTCTCACCGATTACAGCCGAACGAAGATGACCAACATGCAGAGGTTTTGCTACATTAGCTCCGCCGTAATCAATAACGATAGTCTGAGGAGCATCTGTTTTGTCACATCCAAAAGTCTCACTTTCATTCATCTTATTTATATAATCAGCAAGGAACTGATTGCTTACTTTCATATTGATAAATCCCGGTGCCTGTGCAGCGATTTCTTTAAATGTATCACTATCACCTACAGCCGTAACTATATCTCCTGCTATCTGGATAGGAGCCTTGTGATACTCTTTGGCTGCCGGCATAGCACCATTGCACTGATACTGGCAAAGGTCAGGTCTGTTTGATACAGTTACTTTTGCATATTTTGCATCGTAACCGGCTTTTTCAAAAGCCTGGCTTAACTCTTCCTGTAATAAATCAATTATCTTCTTCATTGTAATCTCCATTCTATAAGAGATTTATTTTTAACATATTTATATTATCTGATGTACTATATCTGACACTCTATACTGTCAAGGACATCAAAACACTCGGCACATGTCTTGCTGCAACATGATGGATTGAGTATTTCTATTCCATCTGTCATAAGACCTGTGACAGCAAATGACATCGCTGCCCTGTGGTCATTGTAAGTATTTACCTTAGAGGCTTTTGGCATACCCGGATATATTATAATACCATCCTCTTTTTCCTCACATCTTATACCCATCTTAGTAAGCTCTGTGGATATAACACTTAATCTGTCGGATTCCTGTCCTCTTATATGAGCTACACCGCTTATCACAGTCCTGTCAGACGCATAAGGGGCTATAGCAGCAAGCGTCAGTACCTGATCTGAATAATCACTCATATTTACATCAACACCCTTAAGTTTTCCCTGTGCCGGTCCTGTGAGTTCCAGTGTATCTGTCCAATTTATGGTACATCCCATTTTTTCAAGAAGATCTATAAACTTCATATCTCCCTGAAGGGAATCTTTCGCCATATGCTTTACCTTTGCTCTGCCACCTGTGATGGCAGCCATCGCATAGAAATAACACGCCGCCGAAACATCAGGTTCTACCTGATAAGCTATTGCATGATATTGCTCTTTCACAACTTCATATGTATCATTGTCAATCTTTACAACACCACTGTGTCCAAACTGTTTCATCATCTGTTCCGTCATTGCCACATATGATCTTGCACTTCTTTTTCCCGTAAGATGAATCCTTGTCCTTTCAAATCTTACCGGAGACACCATAAGAAGCGCACTTAAAAACTGGCTGCTTCTGTCTATATTGAGATTGATATTGGCATATTTTATATCTTCTCTGTCAATACTTCCATCAAATATATTGTGACCTATTGAATATACCTTTACCGGAAATGTATACTCTTCACCAAGCCATTCAAAACGTGCTCCCATATCTTCAAGTGCAGCAAACAACTCCTTCATAGGGCGTTTCCTCATCTGCTCCGATGATTCAACTTTGTAAATTCCATCACCCATTGCGACAAATGCTGTAAGAAATCTTGCGGCAGTTCCTGCGCTTCCTACATATATCTCAGCCTCATCTTTTGGAATTTTACCGCTGCATCCATCTATCTCGACATGACACCTGTTCATATCTATATCTACATTAAACCCAAGTGACTTTAATGCCTCTAAAAAATGTGTAGAATCTGCACTGAACTGGACTCCGTCAAGCACTGTTTTTCCATCTGACATAGCAGCCATAAGTAAAGCTCTGTTAGTTATGCTTTTTGAACCCGGAACTTTCACACAAATGTCAGGCACACATTTTAACTTTCTCACCTTGTAGCTGTCCATCTGTTTGTTACCTTTCATATTACATTTAGCAATTTATATATAAACATACATT
>CAZFFA010000059.1:0-12403 GCA_964517955.1 uncultured Jutongia sp.
AGGTAATATGGAACTTGTTTTAGACAGAAATCTTTCTGAAAAAAGAGTGTTCCCTGCTATTGATTTACCGAAGTCAAGCACAAGAAGAGATGACCTTTTGCTTACACAGGATGAGAAAGATGCCTCATATAGAATAAGAAAAGCATTTGCAGCGATGAGAAATGAAGAAGCGTTGGAAAAAATTATAGATTTGTTCAGGAAGACAAGAAATAACAGGGAATTTGTTGAAATGATAAGAAAAATTCATTTCTAGAAAAATCCATTTCTAAAAAGATTTGGTCAGAAAAATTGAGCAAAACGTATATAATTCTGGAATTTCAAAAAGATAAAATATATACTTGCGTTTTTTAGCACAATGTGTTACACTAATGTAGTTGTGTTGAAAATTGAAATCGAAAAGATACAGTCCTACATGCTGGGTGTGATCTTTTTCGTGATATGTATTTGCTGTCAGTGTGACAGCGGAATGGAGGTCATAAGACATGAGAGAGGGAATTCATCCTAATTATTATCAGGCTAAAGTTGTTTGCAACTGTGGTAATGAGTTTGTAACTGGTTCTACAAAGGAAGAAATTCATGTAGAAATCTGTTCTAAATGTCATTCTTTCTACACAGGTCAGCAGAAAGCTGTTAAGGCTCGTGGTGCGATTGACAAATTCAATCGTAAGTATGGCATACAGGCTAACTAGTAAAATTACTGGTCAGGTCACTGGCCTTATTGATGGTCACAGCACTCGAGTTGTCGAATGTTGTGACCATTTGTACTTTATAGGAAAATAGAGGAAAAGGAGGGCTTATATGAAATCATCAGGAATTGGCGGACAGGCGGTTTTGGAAGGTGTGATGATGAAAAATAAGAAGAAATATGCTGTTGCAGTCAGAAAGCCCGATGGTACTATTGCAGTAGAAAAAGGAGAGTGCAGCAGTATAGCGGAAAAATCAGTTTTCTTCAGACTGCCAATAATAAGGGGTGTAGTTGCGTTTGTTGAGTCTTTGATGCTTGGAATGAAAACCCTGACATCATCTGCGGATTATTATGAAGATGAGGAAGTGGTAGAAAAGCGCAGCAATATGACAAAGGAACAGAAGGAAAAAGCCAAAAAGAAAGAGTCTGTAGAAACTGTCTTAACTGTAATTGTTTCCATAGTACTTGCTGTAGCTATATTTATGGTGCTGCCTGTATTTTTATCTGAATTATTAAAGGGGAAGATAAAATCAACAACAACGCTTGCAGTTATTGAGGGACTTATACGTATAGTTATGTTCATCGGATATATTCTCCTCATATCTCTTATGGAGGATATACATAGAGTTTTTATGTATCATGGTGCGGAACACAAGGTTATAAACTGTATAGAACATGGTTATGAGTTAAATGTTAAGAATGCAAGAAAGCAGTCAAAGCAGCACAAAAGATGTGGAACAAGCTTTTTATTTATAGTAATGTTTATAAGTATAGTTTTCTTTGTTTTTCTTAATTTTTCAAATATATGGCTTAGATTTGTATCACGTATATTGCTCGTACCTGTGATAGCTGGCGTTTCTTATGAGTTTATACGTCTTGCAGGCAATAGTGATAATATAATTGTCAATATTCTTAGTAAGCCGGGACTGCTTTTGCAGGGACTTACTACAAGAGAGCCGGATGACAGTATGCTTGAAGTTGCGATAGCATCCGTAGAAGCTGTATTTGACTGGGAAGAATATCTTAGAAAAAACAGAACTAAGAGAAGAAAGAGTGCCGGAAATGAATCTGCTGTATCAGAAAGCAGATCAAATAGGAAAAATAAAGATGAAGCAGAAGAGTCTGTGGATAGACCTAAGAAGAAAAAGACAAAGAAGTCAAGAAATGAAATCAGGGAAGAAATGAGACAGCGTGAACTTGACAACAAAAAGAGAGCCGAGGAACGTGCAAAGCTTCTTAAGGAACAGTTGGAAACAGAGGCTGAACTTGAGCGTATAGCTGATGAGGCGGTTAGAAGAAAAAAAGCAAAAAGCATGGTTAATGTGCAGATGCCTGATGAAGACGATGGTCTTGACAGCCTTGACCATTTCTTTGATGAGAATAATATAAAGGATGAAGAGACTGCACTTAGGGACAAGGTAGACTGATATATGAAAACATGTGAAAGTATGAGTACATATGAAGAAATTCTGGGATATGCTGAAAGACAGCTTACAGATGCAGGAATTGAAGATGCAAAGATAGATGCATGGTATCTTATGGAATATGCATTTGGGATAAACAGGGCATATTATTTTTTAAATAAAGATAAAAGTGCTCTGGCTGGAGAAAAAGATAAATATTTTGAATATATAAAAAAGAGAGCAATGCATATTCCACTGCAGCATATAACCGGTACACAGGAGTTTATGGGACTTGAGTTTAAAGTAGATGAGAATGTGCTTGTTCCGAGACAGGATACGGAAAATCTTGTTGAACAGGCTCTGCCACATGTTAAAGGCAAAAAAGTACTTGATATGTGTACAGGTTCCGGCTGTATAGCGGTATCCGTAAAAATTCTTGGCGGGGCTGCCAGATGTGATGCGGCGGATATATCAGATGAAGCACTTGAAATTGCATATTATAATGCTAAAAAAAATAATGCAGATATTACGTTTATAAAAAGTGATATGTTTGATAATATTACAGAAAAGTATGATGTTATATTGTCAAATCCGCCATATATACGCCCTGATGTTATAAAAGGGCTTATGCCGGAAGTTCGTGAGCATGAACCTATGCTTGCACTTGATGGTGGAAACGATGGTCTTGACTTTTATCGTATTCTTGCAGAAAAATCAAAAGAACATCTTGAAAAAGATGGTATAGTAATGATGGAAATTGGTTATGACCAGGGAAGTGATGTAAAAAATTTATTTGAAAATAATGGGTATTTAGACGTAAAGGTTATAAAAGACTATTCCGGTAATGACAGAATTGTAAAAGCCCATTTGTGATAATCGTATATTACTGATGTCCGGGACAAAAGACATTTTGCCTCCCGGACATCACAAAAACAGGAGGAAATATATGTTTGACAGATTAGAAGATTTAGTGGCACGTTTGGAAGAGGTAAATATGATGCTTTCAGATCCTGATGTACTTAGTGATCAGGACAAGTATCGTCAGCTTATGAAGGAGCAGAATGAACTTACACCTATAGTTGAAAAATATAAGGAATATAAGAGTGCAAAAGACGGTATAGAGGATAGTCTTGCAATCTTAAATGATGAAAGCGACGAGGAAATGCGTGAGCTTGCAAAGGAAGAACTTAATCAATGTAAAGAAACAGTAGAAAAGTGTGAGCAGGAGCTTAAGATCCTTATGCTTCCAAAAGATCCTAATGATGACAAAAACGTTATCGTTGAAATTCGTGGTGGTGCAGGTGGTGATGAAGCTGCACTTTTTGCAGCAGATCTATTCCGTATGTATTCTAAGTTTGCAGAAGCTAACCGCTGGAAAGTTGAAGTTATGAGTGCCAATGAAAATGGAATCGGCGGATTCAAGGAAATAGTATTTATGGTAATTGGTTCGGGTGCATATTCAAAGCTTAAATATGAAAGCGGTGTTCATCGTGTACAGCGAATTCCATCTACAGAATCAGGCGGACGTATTCATACATCAACTGCCACTGTTGCTATTATGCCGGAGGTTGAAGAGGTTGATGTACATGTAGACCCTAATGACTGTAAGATAGATGTATATCGTGCATCCGGTAATGGTGGTCAGTGTGTCAATACAACTGACTCGGCTGTACGTATCACACATATTCCTACAGGAATAGTAGTAACATGTCAGGATGAAAAGTCACAGCTTAAGAATAAAGATAAGGCAATGAAAGTTCTTCGTTCAAGAATTTATGATATGGAGCAGGAAAAAGCCAACAGTGAGCAGGCAGCAGAGAGAAGAAGCCAGGTTGGTACCGGTGACCGTTCAGAGAAGATAAGAACTTATAACTTTCCACAGGGACGTGTAACAGATCATCGTATAAAGTACACAAGCCATAGACTTGGTGAAATTCTTGATGGTGATATCAATGAACTTCTTGAAAACATTATTGCGGCTGACCAGACGGCTAAGCTTGCACAGCTTAATGAGGATTAAGTTATTATGATAACAAGCGAAAGTAATGCACAGATAAAAGAAGTAATCAAGCTTTTGAAACAGACAAAAGCACGTAAAAAATCAAACTCTTTTGTAGTCGAAGGCTTTAAGATGGTGAGTGAAGCCACATCATATGATAAGCTGAAAAAAGTATATGTGTCAGAGTATATACTGGAGCGTGGTGATGAAAGACTTAACGATATAATAAAAGGGTGTCCTTATGAGGAAGTATCTGACAATGTATTTAAACAGATGTCAGATACTGTTACACCTCAGGGAATTATAGGAATTGCAGATATTCCAAAGTATTCGATTGAAAGTATACTTGATGATGACAAAAAGACGTGGCTTTTACTTGACAATCTCAGAGATCCGGGCAATATTGGAACGATAATGAGAACAGCAGAAGGTGCCGGAATGTCAGGCGTAATATTGAGTAAAGAAAGTGTTGACCTTTTCAATCCAAAGGTAGTTCGCTCTACGATGGGTGCGATATTCCGTATGCCGTATATATATGTTGATTCCCTGGTTGATACAGCAAGACAGATAAAGGAAGCCGGCTATAGGATATATGGAACAGCCATGGAAGGCAGCGTTGTGTATGATGAACCTGATTATACAAAAGGTGCGGGATTTGTTATAGGCAACGAGGCAAATGGTGTATCGGATGAAGTGTTTGCGGAAATGACAGATAAGATAAGGATTCCTATGGGTGGAAAGCTTGAATCGCTCAATGCGGCTGTTGCAGCGGCAATTGTCATGTATGAAGCAGCACGACAGAAAAGAAAGTTGTAAAATATTACTGCTTAGGTTATAATTGTCTGTAATCGTTATTATAATGCTATGAGTGAGAATGGTGCGAAGTGCCATATTGACACCTTGATCTTACAATTATGAGCATTACGATAATGTTTTCAGAGAGGAGGGATATTATGGCACCGTTTTACTGGTTGATTGCCCTTGCAGTATTTCTTGTGATTGAAATAATTACTCTTGGCCTTACAACAATATGGTTTGCAGGTGGTTCACTTATTGCATTCGTTGCATCTTTGTTTGGTGCACCAATTGTAGTACAGATTGTATTGTTCTTTGCCATATCATTTATACTTCTGTTCTTCACACGTCCTATAGTTGAGAAACATCTTAACAATAATCGTGAGAAAACAAATGTTAATAGTATGATTGGAAAAGAAGGCAAGGTTACAGAAGAAATTGACAATTTCAATCAGAAGGGAACTATTATTGTCAATGGGCTTGAATGGACAGCAAGAAGTTTAGAAGACGGTATTATTATTCCCAATGGTTCTAAAGTTGTAGTGAAAGATGTACAGGGAGTAAGAGCTATTGTGAGCAGGGTTTCAGAATAGCACATGCATTTTTAGAACTGACAAAATTTTTATTTTAGGAGGAAAAAAATGGAACTTTTTATCGTAGCATTTGTTGTGATCGTAGCCATAGTTGTTACATCATGTATTAAAGTAGTGCCACAGGCTAAGGCTTATGTAATTGAAAGACTTGGTGGCTATCAGGGAACATGGGGTGTTGGTATACATTTCAAAGTACCATTTATTGACAAGGTTGCCCGCAGAGTAGATCTTAAAGAGCAGGTAGCTGATTTCCCACCACAGCCTGTTATTACAAAGGATAATGTAACTATGAGAATAGATACAGTTATCTTTTTCCAGATAACTGATCCTAAGCTTTATGCTTATGGTGTGGAAAATCCACTTATGGCTATTGAAAATCTTACAGCAACAACACTTCGTAATATAATTGGTGAACTTGAGCTTGACCAGACTCTTACATCACGCGAAATCATCAATGCAAAGATGAGAGCATCTCTTGATACAGCTACAGATCCATGGGGTATCAAGGTCAACAGAGTAGAGCTTAAGAATATTATTCCACCGGCAGCAATTCAGGATGCTATGGAGAAGCAGATGAAGGCAGAGCGTGAAAAGAGAGAAGCAATTCTCCGTTCACAGGGTGAGAAGGAATCTGCAATTCTCGTAGCAGAAGGTAATAAAGCAGCAGCAATCCTTGATGCAGAAGCTGAGAAAGAAGCAGCAATTCTTCGTGCAGAAGCGAAGAAGGAAGCTACTATCAGAGAAGCAGAAGGTCAGGCACAGGCTATACTTGCTGTACAGCAGGCTAATGCAGATGGTATCCGTATGCTTAATGAAGCATCTGCAAGTGAAAAAGTTATTCAGCTTAAGAGTCTTGAAGCATTTGCTAAGGCAGCAGATGGAAAGGCAACTAAGATTATCATTCCTTCTGAAATTCAGGGTTTGGCAGGTCTTGTTAAATCAGTGACTGAAGTAGCTAAGGATTCAGATAAGTAAAACATAGAAGCAAAAACAGCAGCGCTCCGTATAATAATGCGGGGCGTTTCTTTACTTACCATATTTTTATGGCTGAACTGTTGACTATTGCAAAAGTTATTAAAATGCGTTAAAATCGATAGATATGTTAATCTTATGTCACATGCAGAAATTGCTGTTGTTCATATCTGTGTTAGATGTTCTTAGCATCAATAGCAGTTGAAAGTTACATTTGCATGTGGATAATAAATCATAAATGTTGAAAGACATAGTAGAATTTGAATATTATGTTGAAATAAAATGTTATTGTAAGTATAAAGATTTATACGATAGCACAAAAATGTAGGAAGAGAGGAAATACATATGGCAGTTAATTTAAAGGGACGTAACTTTTTGACACTGAAGGATTTCACACCAGAGGAGATAGAGTATTTACTTCAGCTTTCGGCAGATCTTAAAGAAAAAAAGAAGAACGGAGTATCAATTAAGAATTATACAGATAAAAATATTGCTCTTATATTTGAAAAAACAAGTACACGTACACGCTGTTCATTTGAAGTAGCCGGTCATGATATGGGTATGGGTGTTACTTATCTTGATCCATCAGGTTCACAGATTGGCAAGAAAGAGAGTATTGCTGATACAGCACGTGTTCTTGGTCGTATGTTTGATGGTATAGAGTATCGTGGCTTTGAACAGACAATAGTTGAAGAACTTGCAAAATATGCAGGAGTGCCTGTATGGAATGGTCTGACTAATGAATATCATCCTACACAGATGCTTGCAGATTTTCTTACAATACGTGAACATCTTGGAGAATTAAAGGGACTTAATCTTGTATATATGGGTGATGCCCGTTACAATATGGGTAATTCACTTATGATAGCATGTTCAAAGATGGGAATGCATTTTACAGCATGTACATCAAAGGAATATTTCCCGGATCAGGCACTTGTTGAGCAGTGCCAGGAATATGCAAAGGCATCAGGAGGTTCAATAACACTTACTGAAGATGTTATGAGTGGAACTAAGGATGCAGATGTTATTTATACAGATGTATGGGTATCCATGGGTGAGCCGGATGAGGTATGGGCAGAGCGTATCAAGGTTCTTTCACCATATCAGGTAAATAAAAAAGTTATGGATAATGCTAAGGAAAGTGCTATATTTATGCACTGTCTCCCTGCTTTCCACGATCTTAAGACTAAGATTGGTAAAGAAGTATACGAGAAGTTTGGAATGAGTGAACTTGAAGTAACAGATGAAGTATTTGAATCAGAGCAGTCTGTAGTATTTGATGAGGCAGAAAACCGTATGCATACAATAAAGGCTGTTATGGTTGCAACTCTTGGTGAAAAATAAATGAAGAAAGATATATTAAAGACGTTAAGGTCTGCCGGTGATAAGCCGGTGTCAGGCCAGAGCCTCTGTGAGATGTTTGGAGTAACAAGACAGGCTGTATGGAAAAATATTTCCCAGCTTAAGGAGTGTGGCTATGAGATAGAGTCTGTATCCAACAGGGGGTATAAGCTTATATCAGAGCCTGACATTCTGTATGGACCTGATATAGAAAGCAGAATGTCAGAAGATTGTATTTGTAAAGCAGTTGAATGTCATGACAGCATCGATTCAACCAATACGCGTGCAAAGCAGCTTGCAGAAGAAGGTGCTGTCGAAGGAACTTTAGTTGTATCAGACAGACAGACAGCCGGAAAAGGAAGAAGAGGCAGAAACTGGGATTCAGAAAGTGGTGTAGGAATCTACATGTCACTTATCTTAAGACCATCAATATCGCCGGTAAAAGTATCAGGTCTAACGCTTATTTCAGCACTTGCACTTGCTGAAGCAATAAAAGAAGTATGCGGTGTAACACCACAGATAAAATGGCCCAATGATATTGTACTTGGCAAAAAGAAAATATGTGGTATACTTACGGAGATGAGTTCAGAGATGAATTTTATTCACTATGCGGTGGTTGGAATTGGTATAAATGCCAACACAGAGTCATTTCCTGATGAGATATCTAAAAAGGCATCTTCAATTATGCTTGAAAGCGGCAATAGAGTTGACAGAGCAGAACTTATAGCAAAGACTATGGAAATTTTTGGAGGTTATTATAAAAAATTCCTGAAAGTAGAAAGTCTTGCACCATTTATTGAAAAATATGACTCGATGCTTGCCAATAAGGACAACGAAGTGCAGATCCTTTATGGAATGGCAGAAGATGCAGACCGGTCAAAGATTGAATATGGAACAGCAAAGGGAATTGACAGTGAAGGTGCTCTTATAGTAGAAACGGAACATGGAGTAAGAAATATTGTGTCCGGAGAAGTTTCAGTCAGGGGGATAGATGGATATGTCTGATATAGATAAAAACGATGCTGTAATACTTTGTGCAGCAAGTGCATATGAGCAGAAATATTACCTTAATCAGGATTTTTCACAGCTTCCTGAGACAATAAAAGAAGAACTTCAGATAATGTGTGTATTGTATACGGCAGAGGTTGGAGGAATACTTACCCTGCAGTATGATGAATACGGTAATCTTTTTTTTAATGTTACATCTGAAGAAAATGATTTTATGTTTGATGAGATCGGAAGTGCGCTCAAGATAAAGAAAATACAGAACGACAAGAGAGAATTACTTGAGTCACTGGAACTTTATTATAAGGTGAAATTTTTGCATGAGGATATAAGTGAATTGTTAGAAGAGGATGAAGTATAGTAACAGTTCAGTTTATATCAACAAAATTAATACGTGTACGGCACGGGAATTGGTGAGGATAAAAGTATGTTATTAGCAGTTGATGTTGGCAATACTGATATTACATTTGGTGTATTTGAAGGAGAAAAACTTTCTACACGTTTTCGTTTTACTGTAAAAGTACCACGTACATCTGACGAGTATGGTGAGTTACTTTGCAATATACTTGAACAAAAAGGATATACTCCTGATGATATAACAGAAGTAATAATAGCATCTGTAGTACCACAGATGATGTATTCATTTACAAGCGGAATTATAAAGTATCTTAAATGTACACCTATAGTAGTAGGAGCTGGAACAAAGACCGGTATTCGCATTGAAACAGCGAATCCGAAAGAAATCGGACCAGACAGAATTGTTGATGCGGTAAGTGCATATGAACAGTATGGCGGTCCTGTTATTGTTGTCGATTATGGTACGGCAACAACATATGATCTTGTTTCAGCAGACGGAGCATTTCAGGGTGGTGTAATAAGTCCGGGAATACGTATATCAGCCAAAGCATTGTGGAGTAATACAGCTAATCTTCCGGAGATAGAGATAAAAGAACCAGAGTCAATAGTTGCCAAAGAAACTATATCTTCCATGCAGGCAGGACTTTACTATAGAACAATAGGCCAGACAGAATACATCATAAGAAAGATTAAAGAAGAGTCCGGCTATGAGAATGTTCGTGTAGTTGCAACAGGCGGTCTTGGAAAGATTGTTTCTGAAAGCACAGATGAGATAGATATATATGACAGCGAGCTTACACTAAGAGGTTTGCAGCTTATTCACAGTAAACAGAAAAGGAGTAATTAATGAACAGCTTTTTCATAGGTAATGTGAAAATAGATGGCGATTTAATACTTGGACCGATGGCAGGTGTAACGGACCTGCCATTTCGCGTCTTATGTAAAGAGCAGGGTGCAGATCTGCTCTATACGGAGATGATAAGCGCCTAAGGAATTTATTATAACAACAAAAATACAGAGAAGCTTTGGAGCATTGACAGGGGAGAACATCCGATAGCCTTGCAGCTTTTTGGCTCAGATCCTAAGCTTATGGCTGATATGGCAGCGAGGATTGAAGATAAGGAATTTGATATACTTGATATCAATATGGGATGTCCTGTACCAAAAGTTGTCAATAATGGTGAAGGTTCAGCACTTATGAAGAATCCTAAACTTGCCGGAGAGATTATAAAGGCTGTTTCGGGGGCTATAAAGAAGCCGCTTACAGTGAAGTTTAGAAAAGGATTTAATGATGACAATATAAATGCAGTAGAATTTGCCAGGATAGCCGAAGATAATGGAGCTGCTGCTATAGCTGTACATGGAAGAACAAGAGAACAGTATTATGGTGGAAAGGCTGACTGGGAGATAATCAGACAGGTCAAAGAGGCAGTAAGTATACCGGTTATAGCAAGTGGAGATATATTTACAGTAACAGATGCAGTAAAATGTAAAGAAGAAACGGGTTGCGATGCGCTTATGATAGCTAGAGGTGCACGTGGCAATCCATGGATATTTGGTCAGATTAAGAAGTACAGAGAGACAGGGATTATCCCAGATAAACCATCAGCCGGCGAAGTGCTTGCCATGATACTGCGCCATGGCAGAATGCAGGTTGAGTTCAAAGGGGAACTTATGGGAATGCGTGAAATGAGAAAGCATGTCGCATGGTATACGGCAGGTTACAAAAATTCAGCATCCATAAGACGCAAGGTTAATGAAGTAGAAACTTATGACCAGCTTGTTAAGCTTTGTGATGATGCAAGAAAAACTATACTTTAAGCTGAACTGTTCCATACACCGGTCATGGCAGCAAACAGTTGTAACACATATGGATTACTTCTTTTCCAGTATAGGTATTACAATTATAGTTTCAAAAGTCTGATCCTCTGGAAAACAAGAGTACGTTCCATTGTATTTTTCTGTTATATTTTTAATATTTGTTGTACCGTATCCATGATATAATTCATTGTCAGCAGAATTAGTGTTTTGTTCAATTTTTGTGTGACATTTAGTGTTTTTAACATGAATTATAAACTGAAGCTTATCAGTAAATATTTCGACGATGATCTGTCGTGGATACGGTACAGGAATTTGTCTTGCAGCGGTAATGCTGTTATCCATAAGATTTCCTATTATTACACATAAATCATAATCTTTAACGGGGATATTATCTGCAACAACCTGAATATTTGTAGAAAATTCAATAGCCTCCTGTTTTGCCATATACATGTAATTGCTGATAAAGGCATCTATTACAAGATTGCCGGTATTTATCCGGCTATAATTATGTTCTATTATTTTAAGAGAATCTTCCATGTAATTAGAGATAAGGTCATACTGTTTACTTTTTAGACAATCGTTTATATAGAAGAAATGCTTTTTTGTATCATGAATAAGGCTTCTCGTGTTTCTATAGGCGGTAGAAATCTGCTGGTATTTTTCTGACTGGAAGTTTATCTGCTGTCTAAGCTGTTTTTCACGTTCTTTCAGATCAGCAACCTGAAGTGTATTGCCAAGAAGATAGTAGTTGACGATATTTAAAAGAATGAGGCTTAGAAAGATAAAGCATGTGGAATTATATCTGTAAAGTGTATGTGGTATGAGGATTGTAATGATAAGCGTAATTACAGGTGTCAGAAGTAAAAGAAGATTATAGGAGGCTGATCTTCCTTTAATGTGTCTATGCCAGAATATATCTATTGCAAAAAGCAGGAAAAAAGCCAGAATTTTTGTCATGATCAGGATATATGGTTCATAATCTTCTATATGGCTGATTTCAACCTGACTGAAAAAGTGAGGCAGTAAAATTGCGATAAAGTTTTCAGGTATGCCGCATAGTGCCTGAAAAGATATTGAGATGAAAAGTCTTGTTGAAAATTTTGTTTCATATAATAATGTTATACAGAATGTAGTTAATATGCCTATAATTATATTAAGAGAAGTCCTTAGGGAAGAAAACATATCAATGAATAAATATGAATTAATTGAAATTATACATTCAACGATAATATAAGATGCCCAATAGACAAGATTTGAATAATCTTTTTTGTTCTCTTTAAGAAAAATATTTATATAAAAATATAGTAATGTAAGGTCAAATATATCTGAAAATGCTGATACAAGTATATTTATCATAAGTGGTCTCCCTCAGAAAAAATGGTAGTGTCAAAAAACTACCTCTTTTTTTACTCTAAAACCTTTATTTTCGGAG
>CAZFFA010000060.1:0-12294 GCA_964517955.1 uncultured Jutongia sp.
AAGAGCGTTTGTCTTCGTCGGTACTTGTTCTGCGTATTTTGCAGAATTACGTACCGCTACGTAAGACAATCCGAGCGAAAGCGTCTCTTTTTATGGAATAAATATAGGAAATTCGTTTTCAGCAATATCATGGTCGCATTTTTAAGAATCATTTAGCAAAATCCACAGAAAATACGATATAACGAAATTTATTCACCTTCACCCAAAATCTTGACATAATAAAACGCTTGAAATATCATATTGAAAAGCATCTTTTGCATTGTCTGACACATTTATCCTATTGATAATATTCAGTCCGATGTAAAAAATTTTAATCTAGGAGAATGGTATATGAAATTTATTATATTTTTTGTTGGGATTTTACTTTTACTCATAGTTCTGCATCTTATTGGATATATGAACTATAAACTTCATGAATTTGAAACACAAAAGATCAAACCTTATGGAAAACTGGTTCAGACATCACATGGCAGGATGCATCTGTATGACATGGGCAGCGATAATGAACAGACTATCGTTATCCTTCCGGGACTTGGTGATGCACTTCCCTGCGCCGACTTCGGACCTCTTATGCGTGATCTTTCAGAAAAATATCACGTAGTATGTGTTGAATACCTTGGTGTAGGCTTCAGTGATCCTACAGATACGCCCAGAACCAATGAAAATTACGTATCTGAAATAAGAGAAGCATTACGTGCTTTTGAATGCACGCCGCCTTACATACTGATGCCGCACTCCTGTTCGGGTGTATATTGTGAATATTATGCAGCTAAATATCCGGAAGAAATAAGCCATATGATAGAACTTGACTGTACTTCTACTGCCCTTGACAGAAATCCTGCATCTCCCGACTGGGTATATTCGCTCAGCCGTTTCATGCAGACATGCGGTGTTACAAGACTTACCAATACACTTATGAAGCCTATGCAGCAGAAAATAAATGGTTATACAACCAAAGAACAGAATGATTATCTGATATTCAGCTATCATTCGATCACACCTGCCTTACGTAACCAGAATAAAGAACTGTATTCATGTCTTAAGGAAACACAGGCACTTCCTTACCCTGACAGTATTCCTACACTTAAACTTATATCACAGCAGGCAGTTAAAACATTCGGACAGGGATATCAGACTAAGCATATGAAACGGCTTGGCAGCAATGCAAAAGAAGCTCTTGTATATGGAAGTGTCCATATGATGCATCAGAAGCATCATGAAACTATCGCAGAAGAAGTCACCAAATTCATCGTTTGAATAACATTCTAATGAGTTTACAAGCACATTCCGATTAGCTTACAGGTTCTGATAAATATTTTAAAAGGCTTATAAGGGCAGACTCTTTCTCACACAAAGAGCTCCCCATCCTGTTCTTGTCGAAGGCGTATCTTCGCCGGACAATTGTCTGGCACCATTTATAAGATACGCCTTTATTTTCTGCCCATAAAGCGCACTGTCATTGCCATCTGTAATCCCCCACTGCATCAAAAGTGCTGCACTTCCGGTCACAAATGGAGCTGCCATGGATGTTCCTGTCTTTGGTGCATAACTGCCTCCGGGTACAGGTGCAATAACCCCGACTCCCGGCGCAACTATGGTTGGCATATATCTCCTGTCAGTTGTATTGCCCCTTCCTGAAAATGATGCGTATATATCCTTAAGTGCATCATACGCACCTACTGTTATAACATTTCTTGCAGCTGATGGTATAGTCAGTGTAGTATCTGCCTCCGGTCTTAAAAAGCCTGTTGAAAGTCCTATAACCTCTGTTGTAGGAAGCCACATATTTATCTTTCCATATGATATATTTCTCGGAATTATACGCATATTCCAGACACCTGATTTTATAAAACTTCCGGCACTTATCGGAAGCCACTGCACGTAGATTCCCTGTGCAATCGTATATGGTGTAGGCTGACCGTATAGTACTCTTATCCTGCTGCCACCAATCGTATATTCCTGTGTACTAAGTGGTCTTTTGTCTACTATCATCCTCCCGCCATCAGGTGATATTATCTCTATATCAATATCATCCTGAAACTGCTTCCATATCTGCATGTTTATATCACGTTCATTCTCTGATATAGCTATAGGTATTATCACTGCCTCAAAATCATTATCTGCACCCGTCCTTATTCTTTCGATCGTAGCCGGATCACCAAAGTCAACAAATGCATGATGCCTTGCATCACCTTCATTGCCCGATGCTGCTATTATCACATTTTTGCCAATTCCATTTATTTCAGATATATAATCTTCAAACAATAAGTTTCCATCATGAGGTCCATAATTACTCCCAAAGCTTAAATTAACCGCAACAGGCATATTTAATTCAACAGATTTTCTTATAACATAATCTATTGCCTCCATAACCTCTGTTGTTCTTGCAAAACTTTCATCTGAATTGCCAAGCTTTACTATGATAAGCTCACTTTCAACTGCAACCCCTCTGTAACGGCGGTTTGCCGAGCCTCTGCCATTGCCTGCTGCAATCCCCGCAACGGCTGTGCCATGGCCGCTTCCCCTGTCACTTACAGGCACTATATTCATTGCCCCTTCTCTATTGCCTGCCTGTATTGCATTATTTATATCAAGACTGTCATATTCTGCCCCCTGGCTATATCCGGCAGGAACACGACCTGCCGACACATCACCATCTGCTGTCTGGTCCCATATATACCTTATTCTGGTATAGCCGCTGTCATCTATAAAGTCCGGATTAAGATAATCTATTCCGGAATCTATTATTCCTATAAGAACACCCTTTCCCGTAAGATTAAGACCATCTATACTGTTTTGTACCTGTATGCTGTTGATACATGATACTTCTCTTCCTGTGCTTACATTGAAATAAAGGTTTCTTGATCTTTCTATGTATTCTATCCCACTTCTTGCCGCAAGGTCATCAATGTATTCCTCCGGAATCGTTACTATAGCGTACTGATTGTAGAGCGTTGAAACTTTTGTATCAGGATACGAACCCGCAATGCTTTCAATATCCCCATAATATTTAACAATGATTTTTTGTAGTGCCATAAATCATTCAAAGCTCCATAGATGCATTTATCCTATTACTGCAAGTATATTCCACAATGCTTACAATGTGATTATAACAGTTAAGCCTCTCATTTCTTCAATTCATAAAACTGTTAATCTTCAGTAAAGTTCCAATAAATATCTATTGTTCCATCTGTATGAACATAAATCTTTTTTACCACTGTCTGTATGAACAATTCTCTGTTTTTTTCATCAATATCTAATTCTTTTCCACATTTTTTTCTGATTATAAATATAACAATATCGTAAAGCTCTTTTATTACTATTCTTCTTTCTTCGCTTCTGCTGCAGTGATTACATACAAGCACGTCTTTTTGTCTCCTTCCCCGGACAAGAGCCCTGCCACAGTCACCACATTTCGTTATTCCATGGAATATATGTCTGCATCCTTTTTGTATACTTTTATTATTATCATTTTTTATTTTCCGGATCTCATATATTCTCTTTAATGTACCTTCATCTATTATCGCTATACTGTCATCTTTTGAATATTTCCACTGACTGCGCGGAAGAAGCTTTTTTGTTCCATAGTCCCTAAATTCATTTTCATACTTGTGCCATATATGATAACCGGCATACATGGGATTGTTTAATATACGCCATATTGATGTTATCTCCCAGTTTTTATCGTATTTTTGGTTGATATAATCTGTTATATATCTGTTATTATAACCATCAGCCGCCAGATCATATATGCACCTTACAACTGCTGCCTCATCCTCTTTGACAGCCGGCTTTTGTAATTTATCATACTTATATCCATATGGAAGTCTTGCAACTGCATACTTTCCCTCTTCCTTTCTTGCTTCCAGTGAACTCCTTACCTTCTTTGATATATCATAACAATAGTATTCGTCAAAAAGACTTCTGAATGCAAGCGACAATTCACTATGATTTATTATACTGCTGTCATATCTGTCTGATACCGATATAAGTCTTATCCCAAATTCTGGACACATAATCTGGCGTATCTGGGACACAAGAAGATGATCCCTGCTAAGTCTTGAAAAGTCTTTCACGATTACAAGATTTATTCTGCCAAGAAACATATCCGCAAGAAGCCTTCTAAATGCCGGTCTTCTGCCATTACGCCCGCTATAGCCATCGTCCTTATATACTATCCTGTCAGTTATATCAATATCTGATCTATCTATATATCTGCTTATTATAAGTATTTGATTCTCTATGCTGTTGCTCACGCATATCTTTTTTTTATCTGCTTTGGATATCCTTACATAAATACCTGCAATCAACATACTCTCCTATTATCAATTGCCTGATGCGTATTGCAGTATACCATCTAAGAAGTTTAAGCCAACCTTATACAGACAATACAGTAAAGCTGCTGCAAGTACCCACACAAGCACTTTATATATAATATATGCCTTTGCAAAGCTTTTTTTCTCTAAAGGAGTTTTTTTACTTAATGCAAGCACCACTATATATACGAAACCTATTATCGGTATTCTCATAAAACATATTGTCTGAAACCAGTCCCCTGTCTTTCCTGCTCTGATAAGCATTTTTCGCTTTGTATTGCAGGCAGCTTTCCCAGCCTTTTCCTCTCGTAAGCCCCTGCTTTCTTTTTTCTTATCCGGCATACTTTTTTTTACGTCATCAAAAGAAGGTTCACTACCACTATCTGTGTCTGTTTTTAAATTTCTTTTAGCTTCTTCTACCCTAAATAGTTCAATCTGTTTCCTTAATTCCTCTCTGTCGAGTAACTCCTGATTATCCTGAACCAATTTCTGCTGTTTATTCTCATTTTCTTTCAAATTTTCTTCCCTGTTATGAGCTTCTACAGCATCTTTTAATGTTAATCCCATATATTTTCTCCCGATCACTCATTGTTTGAAGGAACGCTTGACTGTGACGGCTTTGTAGTCGGTGATGTTCTTTCATTATTGTCTGCATCATACTGTTCCTTTGTTGGAAGTGCTTCTATCTCCGCCTTATACCTGTCAAACATTGATTTCAATGAAGCATATTCACTGTAATTTTTACATGCCATAAGAGCACTTTCTGCATTGCTTATAAGCTTATCTATATTGGCAGGCTTATAATTGTGGCCATGAAGTCTCTTAATTCTTGTTGTGGCAAGTGCGATTCTGTTCCTCTTTATCTGTTCCTTTCTTGCACGTTCTGACTCTGCTGCTTTTTTCTCCTCAAGTCTTTCATTTTCTTCTGCAAGCTGTTTTTCATATGCCTTAACAACGTCTGCCCACTTTACATCTTCATCTGACAGTGAATCGTATTTATTGGCAGCACGCTTTGCATAACTGTTACGTACATCATCATCAACGATAGATGATATCATATCTCTAAGTGCCTTATATTTCTCCTCAAGGGTATAATAATCTGCAATACTTGTTATGGTAAGCTTTTCAAATGCTTTTAACTTTTTAAGAACTTTCTTCTGGTACTGCTTATCTTTAAGCTGCTCTGCATATGCCGCTTTTTCATCAAGTATTGACTGTGAGAAGTAATCCATGCCGGATGGTCTGTTATTTGATGCATCTGTTGCAGTTCCGGCAACAATATTTCCTGCATAATCATATCTTGCAAGACATACTGTCTGCGGTATACTAAATTTTGCCGGTTTAAGTTTTGTATGAATTTTATTCATATAATCCTTCCAGATTGCTCCCGGTATTGATGCTCCTGATGCCCCCGGCATCGCTCTTGGTGTATCATATCCCGCCCATACTACAGTTGTATAATACTTTGTATATCCACAGAACCATACATCCTTACTTGAATTGGTTGTACCTGTTTTGCCGGCGCATATCTGACCGCCATCAAGCTTAAGTGAACGACCTGTTCCATAAGGTTCCTCAAATACCCCCTGCAAAACATTTGTCATCATCCATGCTGCATCCTGATTGTAAACCTGTGTCTTTTCATTGGTATTCTTATAAACTGTACCATCACCGGCACGTTTTATCTCTTTGATACATGTTCTGTCGCTATATGTTCCATTGTTGGCAAGTGTTGAAAAACCTTTCGCCATATCTACTACTCTTACACCCTCTGTAAATCCACCAAGTGATATAGACATATTGTCATTGTCGATATAGCTTAGATTACGAAAATGCATTTTTTCAAGGAATGAAAGACCATATTCCGGTGTTATATTGTATAAAACCTGCCATGCAACTGTATTGAGAGATCTTGCAACAGCTTCTCTTATAGTTACATTGCCAAAGTAGGAACCTGCATTCTTTGGTCCATTGTTGAACTTGTGATCGTCTACAATTGTAGAAGGTGAGTATAATCCACTTTCAAATCCCGGAGTATAGTCGATAAGCGGTTTTATTGAACTTCCCGACTGACGGGCTGAAAGATATGCCCTGTTGTACTCGTCCTTAGTTCCACGTCCGCCAACTATCGCAACTACATAATCTGAATCGTTGTCAATACATACTGCTGCCCCCTGCAGTGCATACTTTTTGCTTTCCGGATCTTTTTCCGTACTATATGCAAGACCATTATCTACTGACTTCTGAAGCTTTTTCTGTTTCTTTATATCAATCGATGTATACAGCTTGTAACCACCGGAACGAATATCATCGCACTTCTGGCTGTATATTCTTTTATAGAGTTTATTGTACTTTGTATATTCATCTTTGTTTTTAAATATATATTTAAACTGAAATTCGTCCTGCTCCATAAGTGCAATTGCCGCACAATGTACTGCATAACTTACAACGTATCCCTCATTGCCTCCATTTTCCGTAAGCTGTTTTACCTTAATCTTCTTTTTTACTGCTGAATTATACTGTTTTATAGTTATAACTCCCTCATCATGCATTTTTTTAAGAACTTCATTTCTTTTTTTCTTTGCATTTTCAGGGTTATTTACAGGATCATATGCTGCAGGACTATTGGACAGACCGACAAGAAGCGCAGCCTCATGAGGTTCAAGATCTGCACATTTTTTTCCAAAATAATACTGACTTGCAGCTCCTACTCCGTAACATCTGTTGCCATAATAATTACTATTGCAGTAAAATTCCATAATCTGCGCCTTGCTAAACTTTGACTCAACAGCAGGTGCAAGCAGAATTTCAGCTATCTTTCTTGTGAAGCTTTTTTCCTGTGTAAGAAGATTGTTCTTGATAACCTGCTGTGTTATCGTACTTCCACCCTGTGTGATATGCATATGGTTTTTCAGCAGAGATACACCGGCACGCAGTGTAGCAAGCACATCAACGCCGCCATGTGTCTTGAATCTCTTATCCTCAACAGCAATATAGCCATCATATACATACGGTGACATATCTTTTATATTGACGTATTTATACTGTCCTGCGTTAACTGAACCTATCTGTTTTCCATTTTTATCATATATGACGGTATCTTCCTTCATCACAAAATCGTCCTTGCTCATATTGACCATTTTGTCAAAAACAACTTCTCTCGCCTCTGTAAATACAGGAAGCACCTTGACATATACACATGTACCTGCAACTGCCATTATGACAAGCATCGCTGCAAGTATTCCCATTATTGTACCTGTTATGTTGGATAATACGCCTATGTAGCTTCCTATTATGCCCGCTATCATGCGTATAATATCCCATATATTACCAAAAAATTTACGTATTGCCTTCACGTTATTTCCTCCATTTCGACAGTTCTTACTATTATACTTGTTTTTTCAATACATGTAAACCACAGTTGACAAGCCATATGTATGTTCGATAAACTATAGTCACTGTATTATGTCAGCCGCTGCTGCTAAACTTTGCCGGCTGAACTGTTACGATTAAAAAATAGGAGATAATAAATAAATGAATATATTAGAAGGATTAAATCTTGAACAGGAAAAAGCAGTTAAACATTTCAAGGGGCCTCTCCTTATCCTTGCAGGAGCTGGTTCAGGTAAAACAAGGGTTCTTACACATCGTGTTGCTTATCTTATAAGTGAACACAGAGTCAATCCATGGAATATACTTGCCCTTACTTTCACCAACAAAGCAGCCGGTGAAATGCGTGAGCGAGTTAATAATATTGTTGGTGATGGTGCACAGGATATATGGGTCAGCACATTTCATTCAACATGCGTGAGAATACTGCGCCGCCATATTGAAGCTCTTGGATATACAAGAACTTTTACAATATATGATGGTGATGACCAGAAAACTCTTATGCGTGATATAATCAAATATCTGAAGCTCGATCCTAAGAAGTTCAAAGAAAGAGCATTTATAAGTGCAATCTCGTCTGCCAAAGATGAACTTATCACACCTGAACAGTACGAACTGCAGGCACAGGGCGATTATATGAAGGAAATATATGCAAGAGCCTACCGGGAATACGAGAAACGTCTGCGTGATGCCAATGCTCTTGACTTTGATGATCTTATATGCAAGACAATACAGCTTTTTCATGAAAATCCGTATGTACTCGAATACTATCAAAACCGCTTCAAGTACATAATGGTTGATGAGTACCAGGATACCAATACTGCCCAGTTCAAACTTATCAATCTCCTTGCCAATACACGCTCTGAAACAGGAGAAATTGAACATAACCTATGTGTTGTCGGTGATGATGACCAGTCAATCTATAGATTCAGAGGTGCCAACATCCACAATATCCTCAACTTTGAAAGTTCTTATCCTGATACAAAGGTTATTAAACTCGAAGAGAACTACCGTTCTACACAAAATATCCTTGATGCAGCCAACGCTGTCATAAGAAACAATGAAGTTCGTAAGGAAAAGGCTCTCTGGACTGAAAAGGAAAAAGGTGACCTTATATACTTTTCACAGTTTCAGAATGAATATGACGAAGCCGGAAGCATTGCAGATGCCATAGAAGGTGCAGTATCAACAGAACAGGCACATTATAATGACTTTGCCATCCTTTACAGAACCAATGCACAATCCCGTGTATTTGAAGAAAAGCTTATAGCCAACAATACTCCTTACAGAATTGTCGGTGCTGTAAACTTCTATCAGCGTAAAGAGATAAAAGATATGCTTGCATATCTTAGAACCATAGAAAACGGTCTTGATGACCTTTCAGTCAAACGTATCATCAATGTACCAAAAAGAGGTATCGGTCTTACAACAATTGATCGTATAACTGCTTATGCCGCTGAACATGAAACAAGCTTCTATGGTGCATTGCAGAATTATGAATATATAGATGGAATAAAAAGAAGTGCCGGCAAGCTCGGCTCATTCGTAAGTCTTATCGAATCATTTAAACGCCACCTTCTTATACCTGAATATACACTTGAAGATCTTATGCGTGAGGTTATAGAAGAAACAGGTTATGTAAGACTTCTTGAGGAGGAAGATACAGAAGAAGCTCAGGGAAGAATTGAAAATATAGAAGAACTTATCAACAAGGTTGTTTCTTATGAAGAAAATTGCGAAGAAGAACCAACCCTTAGCGGATTTCTTGAGGAAGTTGCACTCGTTGCAGATATTGACAATGTTGATGAAAGCAATGATATAGTGCTTCTTATGACACTTCACAGTGCCAAAGGTCTTGAATTTCCTTATGTTTACTTAGTCGGCATGGAGGATGGTATTTTTCCGGGATATGGTGCTATAATGGGTGATGATCCTGAAGAGATGGAGGAAGAAAGACGCCTTTGCTATGTAGGTATAACAAGAGCAAAGGAAAAGCTTTCCCTTAGCTGTGCCATAAGCCGTTTCCGCAATGGTGAACAGCAGTACAACCGCCCTTCCAGATTTATCAATGAAATTCCACGATATCTCATCAAACAGGGTGGTTCATCAGACAGAGCCGGTTCGTATACTCATGAATTTAAGCCACAAAACACAGGCTTTTCAACTTCTGTTACTGACTACTCATCCAATGCAACGGGTCATTACAGTGCGGCAGATTTTCTTAAGAATGAGAATATATTTGACAAACCAAAGCCTTCATACAAAAGACCTTCCGGTGTCCAGTCAGCTACATGGAATCCTCTGGCTGAAAAGAAATCAAAGCAAAGTGGTCATGCAGCCACCGGAAAAGCAGCTCTTGACAATAATCCTTTTATACAAAAAGGTTTTGGAAATTCCATGTATTCTTCTGCACCAAAAAAATCAGACAATACCTCTGTAAATTATTCTGTCGGAGACAGGGTAAAGCATAAGATGTTTGGTGAGGGAATTGTAAAAGAGATGACACCACGTTCAGGTGATTATCAGGTTACGGTATCATTTGACAATGGAACCGAAAGAAAAATGATGTCATCATTTGCAAAACTAAAAAAATTATAGATATTCATGTCTCTATATGGTATACTATATAGAGATATGAAGTAGTTATCGCAGGTGCTGTCAGCATTTACAATAGCTATAAACTATAATATGAATTATGTAACGCTCTACCGGGCAGAAAGGATGGGGAATTATGAATTCAAAAATTGAAGATTTATTAAACGCTGCTAAAGTCAACGAACTTATTCACAAAAAAGAACTTGAAGAGAAAAATAAAAACTGCATAGTTGTAACACTTGCTATAATCGGTGCTGTTGCCGCAGTTGCAGGTATTGCATTCGCTGTATATAAGTTCTTCTCCCGTGATTATCTTGAGGACTTTGATCCTGATGATTATTCAGATGATTTTGATGATGATTTCATCGAATTTTCTGATGACAAGGCTGAGACTGAGGAATAAGCTGATTAACTGTAACAATCAGAGAAATCATCTGGCTGTTATAATTAACTTCGTTTAACTACAAAATACCGAAATGGAATAGCCATTTCGGTATTTTAATGAAAATATATACATTAAAAGATTGGAGGACCACCATGAAACTCTGGGGCGGACGATTTACAAAGGAAACAAATCAATTAGTACAAAACTTCAATGCATCTTTATCTTTTGATCAGAAGTTTTACAAAGAAGACATTACAGGAAGTATTGCTCATGTAACAATGCTTGCAGAACAGGGAATACTTACTGATGATGACAAAACAGCTATCATCGATGGTTTAAATAGTATATTAAGTGATATCGAATCAGGAAAACTTATAATAGATGATGAACACGAAGATATACATAGCTTCGTAGAAGCTCATCTTATAGAGCGCATCGGTGATGCCGGCAAAAAACTTCACACAGGAAGAAGCCGTAATGACCAGGTTGCTCTTGATATGAAGCTTTACACACGTAAGGAAATACTTGAAATTGACAATCTTCTCAAGGATCTCCTTGCAAGCCTTCTTAAGATAATGAAGGAAAATCTTGATACTATCATGCCCGGCTTCACACATCTTCAGAAAGCCCAGCCTATAACACTTGCACATCATATGGGAGCCTATTTTGAGATGTTTAAACGTGACCGTTCACGTCTTAAGGACACATATGAGCGCATGAACTACTGTCCTCTCGGTTCCGGTGCTCTTGCAGGAACTACATACCCGCTTGACAGAAACCGCACAGCCGAGCTTCTTGGATTTTATGGTCCTACACTCAACAGCATGGATTCAGTCTCAGACAGAGATTACCTTATAGAGCTTTCATCTGCCATGTCAATCATTATGATGCACCTAAGCCGTTTTTGCGAGGAAATCATTATCTGGAATACCAATGAATATAAATTCATAGAAATAGATGATTCATATTCAACAGGCAGCAGTATCATGCCACAGAAAAAGAATCCTGATATTGCAGAGCTTGTAAGAGGTAAGACAGGACGTGTATACGGTACTCTTACTTCTCTTCTTACTACAATGAAGGGACTTTCACTTGCATACAACAAAGATATGCAGGAAGACAAAGAACTTGTATTCGATGCAATAGATACAACAAAGGGATGTATCCTTTTGTTCACAGGTATGCTTAATACACTTACATTCAACAAAGATAGAATGCGTGCAAGTGCAGAAGGTGGATTTACCAATGCTACTGATGCGGCAGATTACCTCGTTAACCATGGTGTTCCATTCAGAGATGCACATGGTATCATAGGTCAGCTTGTCCTATTCTGTATCGACAACAATAAATCACTTGGTGAGATGACACTTGATGAATACAAAGCAATAAGCCCTGTATTTGAAGATGATATATACGATGCAATAAGCATGGAAACATGCGTTGACAAACGTAACACAATCGGTGCTCCGGGCAAAAAAGCCATGAACGAAGTCATCGCAATATATGATAAATACTTAAACGAATAAACTATTGTGAAAGAAAGGCTATTCTACCATAAAAAAGTGTCTTCGACACATCAACTCCCCTAGCCCCTCATTCATGAGGGGA
>CAZFFA010000061.1:0-12282 GCA_964517955.1 uncultured Jutongia sp.
TTGGCGGTGAAGGAAGACTTTATCAGGCAGCATGGCCGGAGTATGAAGAAGCCAAAACTGTTGAATCAACAGTTGAAATAGCTGTTCAGATCAATGGCAAGACAAAAGTTACTATATCAATTGGCAAGGATGATCCTAAGGATGATGTACTTGCAAAAGCAAAAGAAGCTCTTGGTGACAGACTTTCAGGCAATATAATCAAAGAGATTTATGTACCTGGACGTATCGTAAATATAGTGGCTAAATAATATATGTTTTATAAGCAAGTACGTGTTGACTAACCGAACCGTTGTCTGATATACTAGCAAAGCAACGAGGGAGTAGTTAGCATGTATTACATGTGACTAAGTCAACAACCCCGGCTATTTATAGTCTGGCTTAATCTTAAATAACAAGACTCTTGCACAGATTTACTGTGCCAGAGTCTTCTTCTATATTTTGGTGCAGTTATGTCTGCATCTTTTTTGTTTTATGAGAAATTTTAATTCTATAAAACATTTATAAAGGATGCATCTAACAATACAATAGGAGGAATAAGATGGGAATTGCAGAACTAATTTTATTATCAGTTGGTCTGGCTATGGATGCTTTTGCAGTATCTATATGCAAAGGTCTTAATATGACAAAGATCAACTACAAATATGCCGGAATAATTGCATTATTCTTTGGTGTATTTCAGGCTGTTATGCCACTTATTGGATATGGACTCGGAACACGATTTGCAAAATATATAGAGTCTGTAGATCACTGGGTAGCATTTGGACTTCTTGTATTTATAGGAGGTCAGATGATTCTGGAGGCTGTTAAAGGCGAAGAAGAGGAAGATGCTGATGAAGGTGGAGATAAGCTTGATATAAAGCAGCTTTTTATACTTGCTATTGCCACAAGCATTGATGCACTTGCAGTGGGAATTACATTTGCTCTTCTTGATGGTGTAAGCATCTGGTTTTCAGTTGCAATCATAGGAACTATTACATTTATTATTTCTTTTATAGGTGTTATTATTGGCAACAGATTTGGCAATAAATATGAAAAGAAAGCAGAGCTTGCAGGAGGCATTATCCTTGTACTTATAGGTCTTAAGATTTTACTTGAGCATCTTGGAATGATAAATTTCTGATATGATATTACAAGTGTAAGAAACAGCTGGCAATGTATGTTGTCAGTAACAATTCCATTGCGTAGCTTTACTTGTCAATATGTGGAATTGTAGGTATTTGCTGGATTGAGAAAATTACATAGTAATGTAGCAGTTCGCAATATCAGAAAAATAAAAACATTAAAAAATAATCATATACCATAATGAATTTTTAGGAGGAAGAAAATGGGAGCAGGAGCAGCATATATATGGCTTGTAGTTGGTTTTATACTGTTAATTAAGGGAGCAGACTTTTTTGTAGATGGCAGCTCAAGTGTAGCAAAGAAATTCAAGGTGCCATCACTTATAATAGGAATGACTATCGTGGCAATGGGAACAAGCCTTCCGGAATGTTCAGTAAGTATCAATGCAGCTATAGCAGGAAGCAATGGACTTGCAATAAGTAATGCAGTAGGTTCCAATATATTCAATCTTATGGTTGTATGTGGAGTCTGTGCATTATTTTGTCCACTTGCAGTTGATGAATCAACACTTAAAAAAGAATTTCCTTTTTCTGTACTTGTAGCAATTATTCTGCTTGTACTTGGTGGGGCAGGAATGTTACTCGGTCATATTGACGGAGTTGTTTTAATTGTTATATTTGCAGGATTTTTATTCTGGATGGTACAGTCAGCAAAGAAAGCAAGAGCAGAGGGAAAGAATGTTGAAGAAGAGGAATATGAAATACTTCCCGGATGGAAATGTTTATTCTATATAATATTTGGAAGTATTGCAATAGCCATAGGCGGAGAGCTTGTAGTTGATTCAGCTTCAAAGATTGCAGCTCAGTTTGGTATGAGTGATACACTTATCGGTCTTACTATAGTAGCATTTGGAACAAGTCTTCCGGAGCTTGTAACATCTATCGTTGCAGCACGTAAGAATGAAGTTGATATGGCACTTGGCAATGTAATAGGTTCCAATATATTCAATATTCTTTTTGTACTCGGCATAGCTTCAGCGATAAGCCCTATCACATTCAAGATGGAAAATATCATTGATATAATTGTTCTTGTTGCAATGAGTGCAATTGTATGGGTATTTGCCTGGACGAAGAAAAAGCTTGTACGCATGGAAGGTGCGGCAATGCTTGTTATGTATGCAGGATATGTTGTATATATATGTATGAGATAATAATTTAACTTTGTTTAGCACTCTTTTGTAAAGAGTGCTAAATTTTTCTTGACTTTTTTATTTATGCGTATTATTATATCCATTGTAGTGATTATTAGCAGTCTGAATGGTTGGTTGCTAATTGAAAAATACATAATTTTGTAATCATAGCTGCAAAGCATAGAAAATTAAATTTGGAAAATAAAACATGAGTTTTGCGGCAGCAGCAATATATTAGAAAGAATAGGAGAGATGAATATGCAGAGTAAAAAAGGTAGTTTATCAATTGATTCAGAAAATATGTTCCCTATTATCAAAAAATGGTTATATTCGGACCACGATATATTTATAAGAGAGCTTGTATCAAACGGATGCGATGCTATCACTAAGTTAAAAAAGCTTGATATAATGGGAGAATATACACTTCCTGATGATTATAAAGCAGAAATTCAGGTAGTTGTTGATACAGAAGGCAAGACTATTTCATTTACAGATACAGGTCTTGGTATGACAGAGGAAGAAGTTGACGAGTATATCAATCAGGTAGCATTTTCAGGTGCAACAGATTTCCTTGAGAAATACAAAGACAAGACCAATGAAGAACAGATAATCGGTCACTTCGGTCTTGGTTTCTATTCAGCATTTATGGTAGCTGACAGAGTAAGTATCGATACACTTTCATGGAAAGATGGTGCCAGTGCAGTACACTGGGAGTCTGAAGGCGGTGTAGATTACGAAATGTCAGATGGTGACAAGTCAACTGTTGGTACAACAATAACACTTTATCTTTCAGAGGACAGTCTTGAATTTGCCAATGAGTTCCGTGTAAGAGAAATTATAACAAAATACTGTTCATTTATGCCGGTTGAGATATTCCTTTCAAAAGAAGGCGCAGAGCAGGAATATGAGACAATAGACAAAGAAGATCTTCGTGATGATGATGTGGTAGTAGAAAATATTGTTGAAGAAGCTAAGACAGAAGAAAAAGAGAATGAGAACGGTGAGAAAGAAGTAGTCGAAGTATCACCTAGAAAAGAAAAAGTTAAGATAAATAAAAGACCTGTATCACTTAGTGATACAACCCCACTCTGGATGAAGCATCCCAATGATTGTACGGATGAAGAGTACAAGGAGTTCTACAGAAAGGTATTCCACGACTACAAAGAGCCTCTTTTCTGGATCCATTTAAATATGGACTATCCATTTAACTTAAAGGGTATATTGTATTTCCCTAAGGTTAATACAGAATATGATAATCTTGAAGGCGTAATTAAGTTATACAACAATCAGGTATTTATCGCAGACAATATCAAAGAAGTTATTCCTGAGTTCCTTATGCTTCTTAAAGGTGTTATTGATTGTCCTGATCTTCCACTTAACGTATCAAGAAGTGCCCTTCAGAACGATGGATTTGTTAAGAAGATATCTGACTATATCACAAAGAAGGTTGCTGATAAGCTTTCAGGAATGTACAAGGTTGACAGAGAAAATTATGAAAAATATTGGGAAGATATCAGTCCATTTATCAAATATGGCTGCTTAAAGGATGACAAATTCAGGGAAAAGATGTCGGAGTACATTATTTTCAAGGATTTAGATGATAAATACATCACACTTCCGGAGTATGTGAAGGCAGCAGAAGGTGACAAAGCTGATGATGCAGAAAAAACTGATGAAAATAAGGATAATGCAGAAAATGCGTCAGAAGAAAGCAGTGACAGCAGCGATGCTTCAAAAGAAGAGGAGCCTTCTACAGTTTATTATGTAACAGATGTACAGCAGCAGAGCCAGTATATCAATATGTTCAAAGAGCAGGGAATGGATGCACTCATTCTTACGCACAGCATTGACCAGCCATTTATATCACAGTTAGAGCAGGGTGATTTAAAGGTTAAGTTTATGCGTATAGATGCTGATCTTAGCGAAGCTATGAAGGAAGATGCTGACGAAGATACACTTAAAAAGCAGACAGAAACTCTTACAGAAGTATTCAAGAAAGCACTCGGCAAAGATAATCTTGATGTCAAGGTTGAGAAACTCAAGAATGAAAATGTATCATCAATGATAACTCTTTCAGAGGAAACACGCCGTATGCAGGATATGATGAAGATGTACAGCGCAGGCGGTGCCGGCATGGATATGGGTATGTTTGGCGGTGGAGAAACTCTTGTACTTAACTCAGCCAATAAGCTTGTTCAGTATATTCTTGATAACAAAGATGGCGACAATGTAGAACTTTTCTGTAAGCAGCTTTATGACCTTGCAATGATAGCCAACAAGCCTCTTTCAGCAGAAGAAATGACAGAGTTTGTAGCAAGAAGTAACGAGATAATGATGTTACTTGCAAAATAAAGTGTAAGCGTAAAACTTGCAGACGGATAATAATTGCTGAACCACTAACTTTATAATATATAAAAAACATTGCCTTTTGGAGACTTGCAGGGGGCAATGTTTTTTGCTTCAAGTTAAAAGAAAAAAAACTGTTGTGAATAAAAATAAATTTAATTGAGATTCTGTAGATATATTATATATAATGAATTGGGATTTGAGATAATAAAATTAAAATAATCAAAAAATACATTGGACATTATCCAATGTATTTTTTAATTGCTTCAAAACTTTCTTTGCTAAGATCATGTTCTATCTTGCAGGCATCAGTAGTAGCGATATCTTCCGGAACTCCAAGGGAAATCAGCCACTTTGATATAACCTCATGACGTTCATATATCATCTCTGCTATTTCCTTTCCAGAATCTGTAAGATATATAAAACCGGCATCGGTAACTGTTATATGTTCTTTTTGGCGGAGATTTTTCATAGCTACACTTACACTTGATTTTTTGAAGCCAAGCTCGTTGGCAACATCAACAGATCTTACAACAGGAAGCTTTTTGCTCAGCATAAGTATAGTTTCAAGATAGTTTTCCGATGATTCGTTGTTATTCATATATTAACCTCTTTCTATACTAATTACTGTAATATCGTAGATGTGAACAGTGTTGATCGTTACTGTTATACTATTAAATGTGACAATATTAATTATAACGTATTATCATGCTCTAGGCAAGTAACAATTTGCAGTTTGACTTGAACATGTGTTATAATGATAAATGCTATGTATATTAAGGTGATTAAGCCGCAAAGGTTTTTGACACCGGAATCTTTTAATATATGAAATCAAACCAAGTGGAGGAAATATAAATGAAAATTACGGAACTTTTGAATGATAAAAAGGTGAGTTTATCTATGGAAGTGTTTCCGCCAAAGACAACTACTGCATTTGAGACTGTCAATAAGGCTGTAATGCAGATAGCTGAGCTTAAACCGGATTTTATGAGTGTTACATATGGTGCCGGTGGCGGAACAAGTGAGCATACGGTTAAGATTGCATCAGATATTAAAGATGCATATGGTGTAAGTTCTATGGCGCATCTTACATGTGTATCATCAACAGAAGAGACAATAGAGCATCAGATTGGTATTATGAAAGATGCCGGAATCGAAAATGTCCTTGCACTCAGGGGGGATATACCGAAGGATGCAGAATTCCCTTCATCAAATCAGTTTAAATATGCAGTTGATCTTGTAAGAAAGATTAAGAAACTGGCACCTGAGATGTGCATAGGTGGTGCCTGCTATCCGGAGGGACATCCGGAAGCTGTCAACAAAGCTGATGATATTAAACATATCAAAGAAAAGGTCGATGCAGGCTGTGAATTTCTGACAACTCAGATGTTCTTTGATAATTCAATTTTTTACAACTATATATACCGTCTTAGGGAAGCTGGTGTAATGGTGCCTGTTATTGCAGGAATTATGCCGATAACAAAGAAAAATCAGGTTGACAGGAGTATACAGCTTTCAGGCTGTTGTATGCCGGCAAGATTTAAGTCGATCGTTGACTGGTTTGGTGATGATCCTGCTAAGATGCAGCAGGCAGGTATTGCTTATGCGACAGACCAGATCATAGACCTTGTAGCCAATGGCATAAATCATATACATATTTATACAATGAACAATCCTGAGGTTGCTGCGGGTATTCAGAACAATCTGTCAGCAATTATAGGTAAATAAAAGTAAATTAAAAATATATAATAAGAACAGCACTTTAGCAGTATAAGACTAAAGCGTCAGTAAAATATAAGAGGGAGAAGAAAAATGAGCGAAAATAAAATTGAAACAAGATGTATTCATGATGGATATGAACCGGGAAATGGTGAACCAAGACAGATTCCGATATATCAGAGCACAACATTCAAATATGATACAAGTGATGAGATGGGAAAGCTTTTTGATCTTGAAAAGGATGGATATTTTTATACAAGACTACAGAATCCGACTAATGATGCTGTAGCTGCTAAGATTGCATCTTTGGAGGGCGGTGTTGCCGCAATGCTTACATCATCCGGTCAGGCTGCAAATTTCTTTGCAGTATTCAATATATGTGAGGCAGGAGATCATATTATAGCTTCATCATCTATATATGGAGGAACTTACAATCTTCTCACAGTTACAATGAAGAAGATGGGAATTGAATGTACAGTTATAGATCAGAATCTGCCTGAAGAAGAAATAGATAAATTCTTTAAGCCAAACACAAAGGCATTGTTTGGTGAGACTATTACTAATCCTACCGTAAATGTTCTTGATATAGAGAAATTTGCCCGTATCGCACATAAACATGGGGTTCCACTTATCGTTGACAATACTTTTGCAACACCTGTAAACTGTCAGCCTATCAAATGGGGAGCTGATATAGTGACTCATTCAACAACAAAATATATGGATGGTCATGCAGCAACAGTTGGTGGTTGTATTGTAGACAGTGGCAATTTTGACTGGCTTGCACATGCAGACAAATATCCGGGGCTTACAACTCCTGACGAATCATATCATGGAATCGTATATGCGGAAAGATTTGGCAAGGGTGCATATATAACAAAGGCAACAGCCCAGCTTATGAGAGATCTTGGATGCATACAGTCACCGCAGAATGCATTCTACCTAAATCTCGGTCTTGAATCACTTCCCGTAAGAATGAGACAGCATTGTGCCAGTGCATTTGCAGTTGCAAAATATCTTGAAGCCAATGATAAAGTTGCATGGGTTAATTATCCTGATCTTGAATCGAGTGAGTCACACGAATTATTCAAGAAATATCTCAACAATGCATCCTGTGGTGTTCTATGTTTTGGACTTAAGGCTACACGAGAGCAGACAGAATTGTTTATGGACAGCTTAAAGCTTGCTGATATTGAAACACATGTTGCTGACAGTAAGACATGTCTTCTTCATCCTGCAAGCCATACTCACAGACAGATGACAGAGGAGCAGCTTAAAGAAGCGGGTGTATCACCTGACCTTATCCGTTTATCCGTAGGTCTTGAAAATGCGGAAGATATAATAGCTGATCTTGAGCAGGCATTCGCACTTATATAGCACCCTTTTGATACTTTAATCATAGAAGAAAAATAATGGGACAGAGTGAACTGTAATCGTTATAACAATGTTATAGTTTATTCTGTCTCTATTTTTGTTTTTTAGGATTGACTTAATATATAATTGCAATTTATAATGTAAAGGTACGCATGCGAATGAAAAATCCAGATATGTTTTATGTAAATAAAATTTTACATGGATTTTACATAGATTATTATTATGTTTTACATGCGGGATTTATACTAAAATGCATATAAAAGTCAGGCTATTGTAAATAATAGTTACTGTTGAACAGCTGCTAAGCAGTAATTGAGTATACGGTAGCACAATAAATGTAACTTTTATATGCCGATGAAAAGGAGAATATGATGGATATATTCAATGTTTTAACAATGATAGGCGGACTTGCATTGTTTCTTTATGGAATGAACATAATGGGAGATGGTCTTGCCAAAGTATCTGGTGGTAAACTTGAATCCATATTGGAAAAATTTACTTCCAAACCTTTATTTGCTGTACTTCTCGGAGCAGGAGTTACGGCTGTTATACAGTCATCATCGGCTACAACGGTCATGGTTGTTGGTTTTGTCAATTCAGGTATAATGAAACTTAATCAGGCAGTTGGAATCATAATGGGTGCCAATATAGGTACAACTATTACATCATGGCTTTTAAGTCTTACAGGTATTGAAAGTGGAAATTTCTGGATAAAGATGTTAAAACCATCTTCATTTTCTCCAATACTTGCTATAATCGGTGTATTTATGATTCTTTTTGCAAAGAGTACTAAGAAAAAAGATATAGGTACAATTATGGCTGGATTTGCAATCCTCATGTTTGGCATGGAGACAATGAGCGGTGCAGTTGAACCTCTCGCAGAAGTTCCGGCATTTACAAGATTGTTTACTATGTTCCAGAATCCTATACTTGGTGTTATAGCTGGTGCTGTACTTACGGCTGTTATACAGAGCTCATCAGCTTCTGTCGGAATATTGCAGGCACTGTGTCAGACGGGTTCTATAACATATGCTTCAGCAATTCCTATCATTATGGGACAGAATATTGGTACATGTGTTACAGCATTGCTTTCAGCAATAGGTGCCAATAAAAATGCGAAGAGAGCAGCTTTTGTACATTTTTATTTCAATATAATTGGAACAATCGTATTTATGGTAGTATTCTATTCTATAAATGCTGTTATACCATTTGGATTTTTGGAAGATACAGCAGGAGTTGCCGGAATAGCAATTGTACACAGCTCATTTAATATTGTTGCAACATTATGTCTGCTTCCATTTAGAAATCTTCTCGTTAAGCTTGCATCACTTACTATAAGAGAAGATGACCATGTTGAAAACAGCAATATGACAGCAAAACTTCTTGATGAACGTTTCCTTGAGAAACCATCATTCGCTGTTGCACAGGCAAAAAAGACTGCCATACAGATGGCAGAAGCATCACAGGATGCTTTGTTTAAAGCAATGGATTTATTCCATAATTACGATAAGCATGTTGCAGAGAGAGTTTCTGAACTTGAAGTAATTGTAGACCATTATGAGGATGAGCTTGGAACATATCTTATGAAGATCAACAATGCTGATCTTTCACATGCTGATTCACAGACAATATCTATGATTCTTCACTGTATCGGTGATTTTGAGAGAATATCCGATCACGCAGTCAATGTCATGGAGACTGCCAAAGAAGTTCATAATAAAGAAGAAGGCTTTTCAGATAAAGCCAAAGCAGAGCTTAATGTTTACGAGCAGTCAATACGTGAGATTGTAAGTATGGCATTCAAAGTATTCATTGACGAAGATGTTGAGCTTGCTACAAGAGTTGAACCACTGGAAGAAGTTATAGATACACTTAATGACGAAGTTAAAAAGAAGCATGTAAAGAGACTTCGTAAGGGTAAATGTACTATTGAGCTTGGATTTGTTCTTTCAGATATAACCACCAATTATGAGAGAATTGCAGATCATTGTTCTAATATAGCTGTCTGTCTTATACAGACTAAGGAAGATGGATTTGATACACATGAGTATCTTGACAATCTTAAAGAAAATGATGATCCTGAATTTATCAATATGTATAAAGAGTATCGAAGTAAATATAAATTGCCCTGATGAAAAGCTTTGAAGATGTGATGATTAGGAATGGAGGCTTATTATGGCACTGATATATATAGTTGAGGATGATATGAATATAAGAGAAATTGAAACATTCTCATTGAAAAATTCCGGATATACTATAGAAGATTTTGAATGTGCCAAAGACTTTTGGAATCGTGTATACGAGAAAGTTCCCAATCTGATCGTACTTGATGTCATGCTTCCTGATGAAGATGGATTAACTATTGTAGACAAGCTTAGAAAGAAAGCGGAGACAAGACGTGTCCCTGTAATTATGGTTACAGCAAAAACTTCTGAGATGGACAGGGTAAAAGGTCTTGATATAGGAGCTGACGATTATCTTGTCAAACCATTTGGAGTCATGGAACTTATATCAAGAGTGAAAGCATTGCTTAGAAGGAACATGGATCTGGATGAAGAAAGGGTTATTGTCATAGGCAATATTAAGCTGGATGATGAAAAGCGAAGGGTATATGTTGGAGAGATGAAAGTCGAACTTACATATAAAGAATTTGAGCTTCTTAAGCTTCTTATGCATAATGCCGGAATTGTACTTCAGCGAGATGATATAATGGTGAAAATCTGGGGAATAGATTATGAGGGTGAATCACGTACCCTTGATATGCACATAAAAACACTTAGAAAAAAACTTGGTGAGGCAGGCAACAGAATAAAAACTGTGCGAAATGTCGGCTATCGTTTTGAATAAAAAGATTGCTGCGACACTTCATCCTGTCATGCCGCTATTTTCCTATCCTATAAATAAAGAACAGCTGTCTGAAAACGGACGGCTGTTTTAACGTTATGGGAGAATTAAAAACCTGTGACACAACATATATTATTAAGCCTGCCAGGAGAAATAGTGCGAAAAATCCATATATGAAAGATTTTCACACACAAGATTTGTGTCTGTGCGCACTTGACACAAACTTGTTATGTACAAAAAACGTGCGCAGAAATGAGAGATAAAATGAAAAGAAAAATAAATATCCAATTTATTATACTGACACTTATGGCTATCGTTATAACGATTATATTGTCAACCCTTGTCAGTTATACCGTATTAAAAAGAGAAGTTATGGAAGATCTTGATTCTTATGCACATGCTCTTAAAGCAACAGATACATTTAATGATATTGACAGCATTGAATATAATCCTGATGTAGACAATCTTAGAATTACAGTTGTCAGGGAGGATGGTACAGTTGCATATGATACAATGGCTGATGTCAGCACAATGGAAAATCATCTGGGGAGAGAAGAGATAAATCAGGCATTGAAAAATGGTACCGGTAAATCGATAAGAAATTCCCAGACAATGGGAAAAAATTCATTTTATTATGCAATACGTCTTGACAATGGTGCGGTGCTGCGAGTTGCCAAGGACGCGAGCAGTCTTGCCAGTGTATTTATATCATCAGTTCCGGCAATGATTGCAGTTATAATATTTTTATGTTTATTAAGTGTAATCTTTGCACATGTATTAACTAAGAGTATAGTTTCACCTATAGAAGAACTTGCAATGGATATGGACAATGAAAGCATATCGAGTGTGTACAAGGAACTTAGACCGTTTGTATCGATGATACAGAAACAGCACAGGGATATAATAAAAACTTCCCAGATACGTCAGGAATTTACCGCAAATGTATCGCACGAACTAAAAACACCTCTTACAGCCATCTCTGGATATGCAGAACTTATGGAAAACAGGATGGTTACAGATGAAGACATGATAAGGTTTGCAGGGGAGATTCATAGAAATGCACAAAGACTTCTTACCCTTATAAATGATATCATAAGATTGTCGGAACTTGATGCATCTTCTCTGGAGGTTGAGTATGAGGATATTGATCTATATACTATGGCAGAAAATTGCGTAAATATGCTCGCAGTAAATGCAGAAAATAACAAGGTCAATATAGAACTTTCAGGTTCACATGAGCATATAATGGCCAACAAAGAGATGATAAATGAACTTATATATAATCTTTGCGACAATGCAATAAGATATAACAATAAAGGCGGAAGAGTAGATGTATTTATAGGAAAAAATGAAGATGAGAAGGTATTTTTGGAAGTGAAGGATACAGGGATTGGTATATCGAAAGAGAATCAGAAGAGGATATTTGAACGTTTCTACAGGGTTGACAAAAGCCGTTCTAAATCTACAGGAGGTACCGGTCTTGGTCTTGCTATTGTAAAACATATTGTCGTTCAGAGCAATGCTGTGTTACAGCTGGATAGTGAAGTTGGAAAAGGAACGGTCATGAAAGTAACATTTAAAGACATGAAATAAAAAATAAAAAAGTTGCTCTATCATTACTATGTTGCTGTAATAGTGATATAATATTATCCGTAATGATTAAGTTATATAGATAACTTAAAGGAGAAATATCAGATTATTAAATCTGATAATATCAAGGAGGATACTATTATGGAAGTGAGAGACAAAAG
>CAZFFA010000062.1:0-12272 GCA_964517955.1 uncultured Jutongia sp.
TTTAGAGGAGCATATATCAGGTATACTTATAGCCAATATAAATAACAGTGCATCGGCAGGTTCAAAAGGACATTCTGCATCTGAGATAAAAGTGCCTATATATGATGTATATAATGCCTTAATTCAGAACAACCTTGTAGATGTAACAAGATTTACAGACAAAGATGCATCTGATATCGAAAAGTCGGCATATGCCAAGTACAAGTCAGAATCAAAAAAGACAATGAGAAAATTGTCCTCATATCTGGCAGTAGACAGCAACAGGACAAAGAGCAGCCTTTCTAAAAGTATGGCAGAATTTGTAGATTATTTTTATAAGGTACTTAAGAATGAGGGAATTGTTTTGGTTGACCAGATAGATACGTCTAACAGTGTGTATAAGAAATATGCTGCCGGAAAGATAAGCCTTAGCAAGTTCCTTCAGTATGCAATTTCTGAAAAATGGATAGATCTTAGCAAGCTCGATATAGGTGACGGATATCTTACAACAGAAGAAATCTATAAGAAACTTGTAGAATATGGTAAAAAGTTGTTGAAAGATGACAGTAAGTACAGCAAGATGGTATACAGTTCTTTGATATATAATTATAAATTATCAGGAACAGACTGCTGTCTGATAATGTTTGAACAGGGATATTTCAAGAAAAAGAGTAGTGAGTACAATAAATTAAAGAGTGGAGTGACATCTGCATATTCATTTATTATAAGGAAGATCAAATCACTTGAAATTACGCCTGGTGACCTCGGACTTGAGCCTTGCTCCGGTTCTATAGTTGTAACTGATCCAAATACAGGTGATGTTAGAGCTATGGTTACTTATCCGGGATATGACAACAATAAGATGGCGAATAAGGTAGATTCGGATTATTATAATAACTATCTGACCCAGCTTGCCTCATCACCGCTTCTTAACAGACCTACACAGCAGGCTCTTGCACCGGGTTCGACATTTAAGGTTGTGTCATCGATTACAGCTCTTGAAGAAGGAGTTATATCTCCTTCAACACATATTTATGATAAAACAGTCTTTGATAAGATAGATCATCCGGCACATTGCTGGAGTTCATCTTCACATGGAGATCTTACTGTGTCAACTGCGATAGAAGTTTCATGTAACTATTTCTTCTATCAGGTAGGGTATGATCTTAGTGGAAAGACATCAAGTGGAGCAATAAACTACCCAAGAGGTATTGCAAGACTTAAAAAATACGCAAAGATGTTTGGACTTACAAGTAAGTCGGGTGTAGAGATACCGGAAGTTTCACCTCATTTTGCGACTACAGATGCAGTACGTGCAGCTATTGGACAGGATAAACATGCTTATACACCATCCCAGATAGCCAGATATGTTACAACTGTTGCAAACAGCGGGACATGCTACGACCTTACGCTTGTAGATAAAATTAAGGATGTTGATGGAAAAACAGTTCTTAACAATAAAGCAAAAGTAAGAAATAAAATGAAAACTGTATCAAAATCATCATGGGATGCGGTACACAAAGGAATGTATTTAGTTGTAAATGGAGACAGAAGCTCTATAGATGGTCTGTTTAAAAAACTTAACGTAAAAGTTGCAGGAAAGACCGGTACGGCACAGCAGACAGTTTATCATGCAAACCATGCTTATTTCATGTCGTATGCCCCATACAACAACCCTAAGATTGCAGTTGCATGCGTTATACCGAATGGTTATGCTTCATCGAATGCAGCCCAGACCGCAAGAGATGTCTATAAGTACTATTTTAGTGACAAAAAATCTAAGGATAAAAAGCGTAAGAAGGTATCTGGTTCAGTTAAGATGCCGGAATCTAACTCAACGCATATAGATTGATGCAAAGAATGGAGGAGCTTATGAAAGATTCAGTTGTTATCAAGGGAAGTAAATCAGGGATAATTGTTGTACTTGATAAAGATATTGATTTTGATACTTTGAAAAAGGATGTAGAGAAAAAATTTAAAGATGCTGCTGATTTTTGGGGAGAAGGCAATAAGGCTATATCGTTTCAGGGAAGACAGCTTACAGATGATGAAAAGGTTGAAATCATTGATATAATTCAATCAAACTGTAAATTGTCAATAGTATGTATAGTTGAGGACAATCCGGAGGTTGAAACGGCATTTGCCAGATCAATAGAGCAGAAGCTTACGGCACAGGATATCAATACAGGACAGTTCTTTAAAGGAAATCTCCGTTCAGGACAGGTTCTTGATGTTGAGACCAGCATTATTATAATTGGTGATGTTAAAGCAGGTGCAAAAGTTATATCAAAGGGAAATGTGATAATACTTGGTGCACTTAGGGGAAATGTATATGCCGGCGCAGCAGGAAATACAAATTCATTTGTTGTTGCGCTTGACATGAATCCTGTCCAGATAAGAATTGCAGATATAATTGCCCGTGCACCGGATAAGCCCAATAAGGATCAGAAGAAGGAAACAAAGATAGCATTTGTAGAAGATGGCAACATATATATAGAAACTCTTGATAAGGATGTTATGAATGATATTCATCTGTAAACAATAAATAATAAGCAATACAATAAGCAAGCTCAAATATTGCCTATTATATTTTTATGGCTGAACTGTTACTATGTAATTGCAAAAAATAATAGATTTATAGTGTTTTATCTGCTACAATGTAGAAAGTGAATTTTCGCATAATGCGATATATCATAAATGTTTTAAACAGGAGGATTTAGACAAATGGGAGAAGTAATAGTTATCACATCCGGAAAAGGTGGTGTTGGTAAGACAACAACAACTGCAAATGTTGGAACAGGTCTTGCAATGCTTGGAAAGAAGGTAGTTCTTATTGATACAGATATAGGACTTCGTAATCTGGATGTAGTTATGGGATTAGAGAATAGAATAGTATATAATCTTGTAGATGTTGTAGAGAATAATTGCCGCATAAAGCAGGCTCTTATTAAAGATAAGAGATATCCTAATTTATATTTACTCCCTTCAGCCCAGACAAAAGATAAAACGGCTGTATCTCCGGAACAGATGAAAAAACTTGCAGATGAATTAAGACAGGAATTTGATTACATACTTATGGACTGTCCGGCAGGAATTGAGCAGGGATTTAAGAATGCTATTGCAGGTGCGGACAGAGCCCTTGTAGTAACTACTCCTGAAGTATCAGCGGTACGTGATGCAGATAGAATCATTGGACTTCTTGAAGCAAATGAGATAAAGCAGACACATCTTATTGTAAACAGACTTCGTACAGATATGGTTAAGGAAGGCAATATGATGTCAAGTGATGATGTCGTTGAAATACTTGCAGTTGATCTTATTGGTGTTGTACCGGATGATGAACATATTGTAATCGCTACTAACAATGGTGAACCTCTTGTTGGTTCTGACTGTTTAGCAGGAAAAGCTTATATGAATATATGTAATCGTATTTTGGGAGAGGATGTTCCTTATCTTGATTTAGAAAGCAACAAAAGTCTGTTCCAGAAATTAGCTTCAATATTTAAAAAATAAAAGTGCATCATATTTTTGTGGTGGTTATGGAGGAAAGTTATGAGCTTTATATCTAATTTCTTTAAAAATTCTGAAAGCAGCAAAGATATAGCGAAGAATCGTTTAAAGGTTGCTATTACTTCAGATAGGGCCGTTTGTTCCCCAGAATTAATGGAACAGATGAAAAATGATATTATAGATGTAATTTCAAAGTATGTAGATATTGACAGGGAAGGTTTGGATATCAAGGTTACAAAGACTGAACTTGATGATGAATCAGGTGCAGTCAATGCAGTCCTTGCAAATATACCGATTAAGGGTTCCAGAAACTTCCGCAAATAAATTGAGTTAGGAAGTATATAAATGATTAATCGTATAAAACAGTATGATTGGAAGAAGTATAATGTATCATTATTATGTATCGTTATAATTCTCTGTTTGATTGGTACTTTTTCTGTAAAGCTTGCAGGAGGAGAAGAACATGGCATGTCTCTTATGAAGGGACAGCTTGTAGGTATGATACTTGGTCTTATCATAGTTGCAATAGTATCAGTATTTGACTATCATTTCATATGTCAGTTTACAATATTGTATTATATAGTGGGAGTTTTACTTACTATAGCAACACATACACCACTTGGTACAGATATGAAAACAGGCGTTAACAGGTGGATACAGCTTGGACCGATATCATTTCAGCCAACAGAGCTTATGAAGATTATATTGATTATTACATTGGCAACTATTTATTCAAAACTGCGAAATAAAGTTGACAAAGTAAGCACTTTGCTGATTGTAGGAGCGGTAACAGCAGTTCCGGTATTTTGTATACTTTCGCAGCCGGATTTATCTTCAAGTATAGTTGCCGTTTTCATAATGGCGGTACTTGTATTTGCAGCGGGTACAGCATATAAGATTATTTTGCCGATAATTTCATTTGGAATACCGTTAAGCCTTGTAATGTTCTGGTATGTCCAACAGCCGGATAATATTATATTACGTGGTTATCAGTATAGACGTATACATGCATGGCTTCATCCGGATGATGATCCTGACCAGCTTAATTTCCAGCAGAATAACGCTATAAGAGCTATTGCTTCCGGCAAACTATATGGTAAATTCATGCAGGATGGAGGAACAGGAAGTTCCGGACGAGCTTATACAAGCGTTGGTGTCAATGAAAGTGATTTCATATGGTCGGTTGTCGGCGAAGAATTTGGATTCCTTGGCTGTTGTCTGATACTCCTGCTTATGGCGATAGTTATATTTAAATGCTTCAATGTTGCCAGAAAAGCACAGGATTATCTTGGAAGACTTATTGCAATGGGGGTTGCGGCAATGTTTATGTTTCAGACATTTGCAAATATATGTGTTGCAACAAGGATTTTTCCAAATACAGGACTTCCGCTTCCATTTATAAGTAATGGTCTGAGCTCGATGATATCGTCGATGATAGGAATAGGACTTGTGATGAATGTGGGAATTCAACCGGCAAAATCAAGTAAAGCTGGATTTTCTATGCGAAATACTTCAGGAGAAGAGCCGGATAGTGATGTAGAAGTGGATTTTGATTTCTGATTATAGAAGGGGTGAATGTAATGAACATTGGATTAATTGCACATGATGCAAAAAAAATACTTATGCAGAATTTTGCTATTGCATACAGAGGAATACTTAGCAAACACGATATATATGCAACGGGTACAACAGGACGACTTATTGAGGAAGTTACAAACCTTAATGTCCATAAGTATTTGGCGGGACATCTTGGTGGAGAACAGCAGCTTGCATCACAGATAGAGCACAATCAGATTGATATGGTGATTTTTTTAAGAGATCCTTTGTCTCCAAAATCACATGAACCTGATGTAAGTAATGTTATTCATCTTTGTGACACATATAATATACCATTTGCGACAAATCTTGCCACAGCAGAGCTTCTTATAAAGGCTTTGGACCGAGGTGATCTTGAGTGGAGAGAAATATTGAAAAAAGAAGGAAATTGATCAAATGACATTTATAAAAAATAAGTCATTTATGCGAATTGCGGCATTGGCGGTCATTACAGCGTTTGTAGTTACAGGCTGTGGTTCACAGACAGACGCATTCAATAATTACAACGTACAGATGCCGGTATCTTCAAATGACAGCAGTACCGATGGAATATATTCCCAGGATTATTTATCTGATGGGATCTGTGTAATACCATATGGCAAACAGTCAAAATCCGATGAAGTTATGACTTCGTTGGCTGCGCTTATGGTGAATGATACATCAGACAAAATGTTATTTTCTAAAAACATATATAAAAAGATGTATCCTGCAAGTATTACAAAGATAGTTACTGCTCTTGTAACGTTAAAATATGGCAATCTTAATGATAACGTGACGATTAGTTATAATGCATCTCATATAACTGAGTATGGGGCAAAATTATGTGGCTTTGCAGAAGGGGATAAGATAAAGCTTAAGACTTTGCTATATTCATTTCTGATATGCTCAGGCAATGATGCCGGGGTTGCCATAGCCGAACATGTTGGTGGCAGCGTTGAAAAATTTGCAGATCTTATGAATAAGGAAATGAAAGAACTTGGGGCAGTAAATTCCCATTTTGTCAATCCGCATGGACTGCATGATGAAAACCATTATACGTCGGCATACGATCTTTATCTTGTATTTCATGAGCTTCTTAAGTATGATACATTTCTGGATATAATAAACAGACCGTATTATACAGCAAAATATAAAGATGCATCAGGCAAAAAAAAGAAATTGTACTTTAAATCTACAGATAAATATCTTACAGGAGCAGCAAAAGCTCCGGATGGGGTAAAAGTCATTGGTGGAAAAACAGGTACAACGATGGCTGCAGGGTCAAACCTTATTCTGTATTCGCAGGACAAAGACAAAAATGATTATATTTCTATCGTAATGCATGCAGATTATGCATATTCTTTATATACACAGATGACACATCTCCTTGAGATGGAGACAAAATAGACATATAAACAGAAAATGAAAGACTGGTTCGTATTATTATGAACAAGTCTTTCATTTTTTTAGAAATAAATCTGATTAGTGATTAGTTGTCTGTAGAGTGGATTCTTCCATAATAGCTTATTGCATATAAATCGCCGATTCCAACGGCAGCGTATATTATTCTTGAAAGTATTGTCATATCGCCAAATAATACTTTTACAAGATCGAAACGTAAAAATCCTATCAATCCCCAGTTTACTGCACCTATTATTACAAGAGTAAGCAGGACATAATCTAATATCTTCATCATAAGACCTCCTTTATTTGTATACATTAAAATAGTTTCCATTTATATAAAAAATATACATTCATTCTTTTAAAGATGACTAGACAAAGAATAGGATTATGTCTATAATATAAAAGTTGAAGTATATACTTGATTGAAGGGAGGACATAGTTTGTCAAAAAGCAGAAGTAAACAGAAAGTTGTTAAAATGAGACAGAAACCTCGTTTGTTTGCGGGTATGTTACTTCTTCTTCTATCTATATATGCAGTTATTATTTTTATACAGTCGATTACTAAAAGCAGAGTTTCTATATATGAGGTTACTCAGACTCAGATTGCTGATGATGAGACTGTTACAGGAATAATTTTGCGTGATGAAACTCTTGTCAGGACAAACAAATCCGGATATATAAATTATTATATAGGTGAAGGTGCCAAAGTCGGCTGTAAAACTACGATTTATTCTGTTGATGAAACAGGCCGCTTTGCAGATGAGTTCAGTTCACTGGATTCCGGCAAGATAGAGTTGTCAGATGAGGATACACGCGAGATAAGAAGTGATATTGCAAATTACAGAGATGAATTTAGCTTATCAGAATATAGCAAAGTAACAAATTTTAAATACAGTATAGATAATACATTGCTGCAGATGACTACAGTGAGTATGCTTGATAAGCTAAACCAGCTTATGAAAAAAGACTCATCTTCACTGGAGCTTGTAAAAGCAAAGAAAACCGGCATTATTTCATTTTGCTCGGATGGAAAAGAAAATTTAACGATAGATAATATTTCGGCAGATATTTTTAAAGATACTTCCGACAATTGGGAACAGCTAAGAAAAGCTGAATCAGTTAAAAAAGGAAGTCCTGTATATAAACTTGTACAGAGTGAAAAATGGTCAGTTGTAGTACCACTTACAGATAAACAGTACAAGAAAATATATGATAAGGCTTCAGTACCTGTCATTGTTAAGAAAGACAATATGAAGCTTTATCCGAATGTTTCAACATTTACGGTTGATTCAAATTATTATGCAAGACTTGACTTTAACAAGTATATGATAAGATATCTTGACAATAGATATCTTGATATTGAAATAGAATTTGACAATGCAAGTGGTCTTAAAATTCCTGTTTCATCTATAATAAAGAAAAAATTTTATGTTATTCCCAAAGAATATATAACAAAGGGCGGAGAACATGGAGGCACTGGTATTATGCTGCTTACATATAAGAAAAATGGTGAGCAGGAAACAACCTTTAAGCCGGCAAGTGTTTTTTATGAGGATGAAGATGGAAAGGCATATATTGATGCATCACTTTTTGAACCGGGTTCAACAATTGTTAAGGGAACATCAAAAGGAACATCATCGATACAGCTTGATACTATTAAGAAATTTGAGGGTGTATATAATTGCAATCAGGGATACTGTGAATTTAGAAGAATTGAAAAATTATATGCCAATGATGAATATGCAATTGTAAGCAACAGCACAGATTATGGTTTATCTACATATGACCATATAGTATTAAATCCGGAGCTTATCAATGAAAATGATATAATATAGGAGGTGCCTGAATTGGTAAAGGAAAATCTGGCAGAGGTAGAAAAAAAAGTTTTAGCTGCATGTGAAAGGGCAGGAAGAGATCCTAAAGAAGTTACACTTATTGCAGTTAGTAAGACAAAACCTATAGAAATGATAGAAGAAGCTATAGAATATGGCAAAAAAGAATTTGGAGAAAATAAGGCTCAGGAGATGAAGCAGAAGTATGAGGCATTGCCAAAAGATATCATATGGCATTTTATTGGTCATCTGCAGACCAATAAGGTAAAGTATGTAGTTGGACGTGCCAGCCTTATTCATTCAGTTGATTCTCTTCATCTTGCAGAAGCGATTGAAAAAGAAAGTGCAAAGAAAGATCTTGTCACTGATATTTTGGTAGAAGTAAATGTTGCCGGCGAGAAGTCGAAATTTGGACTTAATACGGATGAAACAGAAGAACTTGTAAGGAATATTGCAAAACTTCCTCATATAAGAATAAGAGGTCTTATGACAATCGCACCATATGTTGATGATCCGGAGGAAAACAGGCAGATATTTAGAAGTTTGAAAGAACTGTCAGTTGACATTCAGAGCAAAAACATTGATAATGTTTTAATGGATATTCTTTCTATGGGGATGACCAATGATTATGAGGTCGCAATAGAAGAAGGTGCTACGCATGTACGTGTAGGTACTGGAATCTTTGGGGAAAGAGATTATTCAATAAAAGAATAGAATAATAGGTACATATATTCAAGGAGGTAGCACTAATGGCTAATGGATTCGATAAGATTTTGAAATATCTCAAACTCACAGACGAGGATGACTATGATGATGATCTATACGATGATTACGAAGAAGATGAAGAAACAGAGAAAGAATTAAGAAAAGAAGAAAAAAGATATCAGAAGGAACAAAGAAGAGAAGAGAAAAAGTCAGCACCATCAAGAAATGATTATGATGACTTTGATGATACACCTGTAACAACAAGAAAGACAACGACAAAAAGTTCAAGCAGTAAAGTTGTTCCAATCAGAGCAACATCTTCAAACGGCATGGAGGTATGTATTATTAAACCTTCAAATTTTGGAGAGTCACAGCAGGTATGTGATATACTTTTAGGTGGACAGCCTGTTATTGTCAATCTTGAAGGAATTGACATATTGGAAGCACAGAGAATTATGGACTTTATATCAGGATGTATATTCTCTATTACAGGAAATATGAAGCAGGTATCAAGATATATATTTATATTCTCACCAAAGAATGTAGATATTTCAGGCGATTATATTCAGAATATGACAGAAGGCACAGAAGAAATCAATATTCCTACACTTAACAAGGAATTTTAGTTGATTAAAAATTATCCGAAAAAAGGGGATATAATGAAATTATCAAAGGAAGAACAGATAATATACAGCCATTATGAAGATATGTTTCATCTTGCAGATAGAAGAGGGATACCTGTATACAGCAATTTTGCCGGTCTGAATGAGATTAATCTGGCATATAGGATGCTTGAAAAGCAGCACATTCCTAAAGAAATTCAGGATTCAAGAGTAGTTCTTTATGGTGGATATAAGGATGCAGAACGCTGTATCATCTGCTTTCTGCCGGAGATATTATATGAAAAAAATGAAACCGATTCTTTTCCTATAGCATGTATAAAAATAGAGCCTGCCAATAAAAAATTTTGTGGAGAACTTACCCATCGGGATTATCTCGGAACTGTAATGGGGCTTGGCATTGAAAGAGAACAGATTGGAGATATAGTTATCAAAAAAGAAGGAAGCGACAGAAATACATACTATGTCGGATATGTATTTTGCAAAAAATCTATATCAGATCTGATTTTAGGAATAGAAAGAATAAAAAATACTACAGTTAAGACAAGCATAGCTGCCGGCAATGATTTACAGTGGCATCAGGATTACAAAGAAATTACCGGAAGTGTATCTTCTTTCAGGATGGATGCAGTAGTTTCAGTGGCATTGAAAACATCAAGAGCCAAATGTCTAAATATCATTCGTGAAGGAAAAGTTTTTCTTAACGGCAGATGTTGCACAGAAAATGCAAAAAAAATAAATAATGATGATATAATTACAGTAAGGGGATATGGCAAGTTTTTGATTGAGCTGTCTGAATCAAGAACAAAAAAAGGCAATTATTATATCATTGTAAAACAGTACGTTTAGGAGGTAGAAAAATGCTTACACCAATCGATATTCAGAATCGTAACTTAAAAACAACTATGGGGGGATACAACAAGAAAGATACAGATGATTTTCTTGCATCAATTCTTGAAAGCTATGAAGAATTATATAAGGAAAATAAAGATCTTAAAGAAAAAATCACTTCATTAAGTGAGGGAATCCAGTATTATAAGCAGATGGAGAATACATTGCAGAAAGCACTTGTTCTTGCTGAAAAGACATCTGCTGAAACACAGGAAGCAGCAAAAGTACAGGCTGATTCTGTAATGAGAGAATCTCAGGTAAAAGCTGAGGCTTTGGTGTCAGATGCCCAGGTAAAAGCAGATTCGCTTGTATCAGATGCCCAGAGTAAAGCGGAGACACTTGTCACAGATGCTCAGAACAAGGCAGATTCACTTGTGTCAGATGCTCAGAATAAAGCTGCTTTAGTGAAGAACCAGTCAGAGCATGAGCTTGCTGAAACAAGAAGTCATATCCGCAAGCTTGTCCAGAGCTATGAAAGTTATCGTCTGCAGTTTAAGAAACTGGCATCTTCACAGATTGAAATGCTTGAAAGTGAAGTCTTTGATATATATGCTCCAGGGATAGACAAGGCAGTTGAAGAAGCAGCCAGGGCAGAATTGGAAGAGGAAACAGTTGAGGCTCCGGAAACAGCAGAAGAAAAGAATGAAGAGTCATTTGAACCAGTGGCAGAAACAAGCGAAGAAATTTCTATGGCTGATGCAGATTTTTCAGATGAAGCTTCAGTCAATGTAGCAGAGGATAATGCAAATACTACAGAGACTGTTGAAAGTCAGTTTGAACCAGTAAAAGAAACAAGTACAGAGACTGTTGAAAATCAGTTTGAACCTGTAAAAGAAACAAAGACAGAACCTGTAGAAAGCAAAATAGAATGGACAGAGCCTGCAGCATCAGAAAGCACACCTGAACCGGTTGTGGAAAGTGCGGTTGAGACAGTTTCTGAACCAGTATCAGAAAGTGAGCCTAAGCCGGTTGATCCTGTCTCTGAATCACCATTTATAAATCCTCTTGATATGCTTGAAACTTCTACACCGTTTGTAGATATACCGGGAACATCTTCTGACAATGCATCATCAAATGATAAAGTTGATTCATCACCATTTATAGATATACCAGAAATGCCTGAAGCAAAAAAAGAGAAAAAGGCTTCAGGTGCTAAAGAATCACCATTTGTCATGAGTTTTGATAATCTTACTACACCTGTAGTAGATGATATAAAAGGTGCAGATGTTTCAGGAACAGCTTATCCTGAGACTAAGAAGGAAGAGAACACACCATCATATGTTGATTACATTATGCCTAATGTTGCTGAAAAACCGGAAAATGTGCAAAAAGAAACAGCAGCATCAAAAGATTCAAATCCTTTTGTATTCATTGATCCTGAATAATCTTTAAATATGGAGAAAAAATATGAGTAAGACAATTACGGTACATTATGAAAATAAACCATTGTATGATATTACAATAGAGAGAAATTATAATAAGCTGGGAGAGATTCTTCAAAATCTAAACACAGATGGTCATAAATTGTGTGTTGTGGCCGATTCACATGTAGCACCGCTTTATCTCGATGAAGTTATGAAGATAGCTGAGGAACATTCAGTTAAAGCAATCTCACATGTATTTGAGGCAGGAGAACAATCAAAGAATCTGGATACAGTCGGCGATCTGTATGAGCATCTTATAGTAGAGCATTTTGATAGAAAAGATACACTTATTGCACTTGGTGGTGGTGTGGTTGGGGATCTTACAGGTTATA
>CAZFFA010000063.1:0-11974 GCA_964517955.1 uncultured Jutongia sp.
TCTCTGTAGATGATATGATTTTTATCAGATGACAGCTAAACTAAATGACATTGATATCTAATCCGAGTGAATTAAAAGAAGCGTCCTTACCTTCATTAGTCAGAAATCTTGAAAGTAAGGATTCTGCAGTAACTACAAAATATATAAATTGTGCATCTATAGTTGGGGGAACGGTTGCGGCTACAGTTGGAAGTTCAGTTACTACAGGGATATTAACAGGTGGTATGGCTACAGGAGGAGTTATGGCGGTCGGTGGGATAGGCTTAAGAATGGTTCTAGGTTTAAATATCCTGGCTATTCCTGTATTAGCATTGCCTCTGACACTTAAATTATTAGCTGATGCAAAAGTTAAGCGTTATGTAAAAGAAAACAAAGCATCGATAAAACAGAAGAAAACAGAGCTTCAGAAAAAAAAGGAAAAGCTTATTGAATGGCTAAATGATTTGCAGCATCGTATAACAGAACTGGATGAAAAAATGCGCAAGAATGTAAGTGAAAAATTTGTTGAATATAAAGAGAAAACAAAGAGATTTGCAAAAGACGTTTCTATTCAAATTGATAATTGCTTAAATGTAAATACTAATAAAAGAATATTACAATATAATGAAGTTATTTTGAAACAGTACAAGTTACAGAAAGATTTAGAAGAAAAAGTTGATTTCTTGTTTGATGAATACAATAAATTACTTGACGAAAAACAAGAGTTGGAGAGACAGATTAATTGTTTGATTAAACTCTTAAATGCTATGGGTTGTCCTGAGTCTGTTATTAATCAGGCCTTAAATGAGGAGGTGTGAATATGATTTCATATCGAGAAAAAGAGATGATGATGGTCATGAAATTCATGGCAGATCATTCTAATGAATTTGCAGAACAGATTATGGATGCTCGTGGGAAGATAGAAAATGAGAAAGACGTGGATAAGCTGGCTAATATGCTTCCAGATATTTCAGATTATGATTTGTTAGTTGAGTATGTTAGAAAACAAGGATATGATACTACTTTGAGAATAGATGATTTATTATCAGAGGAAGAACTTGCTCAACTTGAGAAAGAATATGATAACATTGAAGATGAGTTTAAAAAGCAAACAGGCTTAAATAACACAGATGGCATTTTTATTATTATCGCTATATTGTTACAGATTATTCGTCAGTTTCTACAACCTTCTGTGAACTTTGATGCATTCAAAGGAAAAGAAGATAGAGCTTCACATGATGAAACCGCTGATGGCGCTAAAGAATCTGCTTATGATAAGGATAAGGCAGAAGATAAGAAAAATAAGGCAAAGAAGGATGCAACAAAAGGTTCAAGGTATTATCATGCCTCTGTCGAAGAAATAGCGGACATAGCTCATGTTCCATATGATGTAATAAATGGAACAAAAAAATATAATGTAAAACTAAGTGGAAGAAATCATAGAGTTAAAACATTGGGTCATGATCCGTGGCTAGGATACCTATTTGGAACTTGTAATATTCTGACAAACACGATGTCACTTAGCAAAGATAATGCGTTTCGAACATTGCATATCGGTAAAGACGCATCTGGAAATCCCGCAGCTATTGCAGAAGCAAATTTGACAAAGATGTTTGAATATGCTGTAAAAAGGTATAAAGAATCAAAGGCAACAATAGGATTGGCAGTTATTAAGCAAGGGTATCATATTAAATCTGATGAGTATTCAAAAGAGGGCTTAAGTTTACCGTTCTTACAACTGTTATTAGATTCTGAGATTATACAGGAATTATGTGAATCTGGAATAGATTATGCAAAATTAGACTTTTTGGGAACAGTCTCAATTCAGACAATGTTTGCAGAGGTTATTAATTATATAATTTCAGTAGCCCATAGAATTACAATTATCTGTGATGATAATAAAAAAAATAACGAGCATATTACAAAAGAGCAGTTGCTTCAGTCATTAAGAAAAAATGCTACCTTAAATGAAGTAAGAACAAGAAAGGTAATTCTCATATCTGAGTGTATAGCATCTTCAGTAAATGCAATTGTAATTGGTGGTATTGAAATAGGTGCAGTTTTGACGGAGAATGAAGTATTGGAAAAGGAAGCAGCTAAAAAAATTGACTTTGGGGGATACATTTCTATGGTTTTACATTTGTTTAGTGATATACGATTTATTACAAAAATAAAAAAAGATTTTATAGCTAAAGCCATAGAGGAGAACTATCAAGAAAAATTGGCTAATTTGCAATAGTTTTACGCAATGCCTATAAATGGGAAATGCTCAATATGTTTCCTGCAACGATGTAATAGGAAAAATGGAGTGTGGAGATTTCTTTGATTACGACAATAGGGGCTGTACCTATTCCATTTGCAGACGCACCTTTTTTGATAGGGGAGCAAGTCAGCATGATGGGGAAAATATGTAAAATTTTTGAAATTGATGTATTTATGGATGGATTAAAGATGCTTGCTACAGCAGTAATTGGAGTAGGAGGCGCTACAATTATGGGAAAATCAGTAGTAACAGGTATCTTAAAACTTATTCCGGGAGCAGGAATAGTTGTGGGATGTGCTGTTTCTGGTAGTACGGCGGGTCTTGTTACTTTGGCATTGGGAAAGGCTTTTATAGAAGTTTGTAAGATGGTTAAATTAGGGCAATTAAATGAAGATGATTTGACTTCGCCTGTAGGTATTTCTATTATGAAAGATAAGTTTAAGGAACAAGTAATGAAAAGCAAGAAGTAATTCGGGAATTGACAACATATCAAGTAGTCATTAGGGGAGCTGATAATGCAATGGCATTATAGCTCCTGTTTTAAAGAGGTGCATATTATGGAAAACCGAAACATGAGATTACAAAGACCAATCCTCTTAACAGAAAATTATCACACAATTGCAAAACAATACGGCTACATGCAAACCTTTGGAAATGGTTATCTTGGCTCAAGTGGCAATTTTTATATTGGATTAACACAATCTGCACTTGTTTGGGATGGCAGCAGTACGAAAAGTGTGCAAGATGAGAAAATTGCTGTACTAGAGTTTGTAGTCGATTGGGAACAGGGGCAAATGCTTGGACATTGTATTATCGAATTTCACAATTTGCCCTTCAATCCAATAGAAGTGTATGCTTTGGGTGACTGTTTCATATTTGCAAGTTATCCTAAAGAATGGCTGGATTCGGAGAATGAAGATTGGTATACTCCAACACCGGAGATTTTTCATGTAGTAACCAAAGATGGAACAGTTCTTTCAGAAATTTATTTTCAGGGAAATGTAGAATGTTGTGTACCGATTTCGGAAGAGCGATTTATTGTGGTATCCGGAAGATATATGGAACGTGAGTGGGATTATGATTACGAGGAAGAAGGAGATGAGAATTGCTGTGATTATTGTTTCCATCAGTTAGAAGTATATGACAAATATGGAAATGCAGAGATACGCAAAAATCTGTATCAGGAGAAAAAGAGGAGTACAGTTTCTGTTGCAGTTGCAGAGGACGGCAGCATTTATTACACTAACGGTTATGAGTTACATATTACGAAGGATTTTAACGAGGAACAAGTCTATAAATTGGACAATGACTTTTGGAAAAAGAGTTTTGTGGTTTCTAAAAGTGGAAAGAGGTTATTAGTTCCACGGGAGTATGGACAATATGTAAAACTTGATGAGATACATATTTTAGAGGATGCTCAGTCTTCTGTGTTACTTCTAGATGAGAATGATATGTGGTTTGAATATTTAAAATTCCATTGCTATGGCTCCAAAATAGTTATGGAAGCTAATGGAAAATTGTATGCCTTTTCTTATGAGGATGGGGAAGGAGAAGTTATCTGGATTCCCAGTGAAAAACGACAAGTGAGGTATTTGCTCAAGGAAGAGGAAGTAACGAAAAAATATGGTTTGCAGGATTATACACTTTCTGACAAGAGGATTGGTTATGATGGAAATTTATATTTTTTGTATCGCAGAGAAATGGAAAAAGAGTATTCATATCAGTGCATAAAATTTATTATTGAATGGACAAATGGGAACATTGGAAAGGAGCAAAAATTTGACTTAGGTATGCATCCATTTTGTTCATCCAGTTTTGTGCCATTATTAGAGGATTTTCTATTATATGGAGCAGTTGTGCAGAAAGATAAGGGTAGAAGTCAAGGGTGCGAGAATTTTTCTAATCTTTCACATATTTTGCTGAACCGAAAGGGAAAATTGGAACGTACATATCGTTTCGGATATGCCGGTATGCATCACACGGATCGAGAAGGAAATATCTACATTGGATATAGCGATGACATGGCAGTTGAGGGACCAATCGAAAGAAATGGAGTGAATGTATGCAATGCCAGCGGGTTAAAGATTTGGGCAAATCCGTTTAAGGATATGTATGTGAATTATGCATCTAACATGAGTGAGAGTGGTCGTTATTGGTACTTGTATTACACTGGAAATTTTCGTTTAGTGGGTACAGATCTAAGAGGAGAGTTGCTCTGTCCACAGATTGATTTAAGAGGATGTGATGCTTTTGTGGTCAACGCTGATGATACAAAGTTTCTATTCGATGGTGGTTATGAGCATCATGATAGCTTTTATGAATATGATTTTGACCATACACAAGGTCTATTGAGCAATAAAACAAGAATCCATTTTTACTATGGAAAGGAACCAGTGAAGTTTCGGAAGGTAGAGACTGGAGGTTCTAAAATGGCATTTTTCGGGGAAGATGGGGTGGTTTACATTTATAAGATGTAAAAATGAATGGGGCTACTGTGTTTGATATAGAGCTAAGAGGTGTTAATATAACCAGAAAAAAAGGTGCTACCGATGACGGTTCGCCTAATATGATTTTTAGTTAGGTAGAGTAACCGCCAAGTTTTCTCAGGTGGTTATTTTTACGCTTGGCTATTCTGTCCAATCGAATAGCCAAAAACAAATGAGGGTAAGCAACGTTTCCAATTTCCAAGTTCTTAGATTTCTGAATTTTTTTCAAACTTGTTGAACCAATACCCAAAATAAAAAAATACCATGTCATGGTACAAATAGCCCCAAATCGCCGAAAAAATACCATGTGGCGATTTTACAAGCCCCTATAGAAACGATATAATTGTAATACAAAGTGGATGCGAGAGTGTCGTCAATGCAGGTTGTGAAAGATAAAAGAAAAAAATCACAAGCGGATCTTCCGTTCCAAATGAGGTAAGCATAATGTAAACAAAGTGCTATCAAGCGGGTGAGCAGATTGTAAGCAAAGTGCTGTCATGAAAGTATCGATGGACGGAAAAAAGTGAAACCGGGGTGTGCAGATTGCAAGCAAAGTGCTATCACCAGGGTGAGCAATGTATAAGCAGATTGCTAGCAACGGGGTAAGCAGATTGTAAGCATAATGCTATCATTTTACCATTTTTAGTGAAAATGGAGATACATTTTGGGGGATTAGGGGTGTCCCCTAACCGGAGAAGCATTTGTGTGATACAAAATGCGTATCTGGCAAAACCATTTTGCCACAATTGGAAGGAGGAGTGCAATGGATAAAGGTTTTGAACGATGTTGTGATCTGATTGCGAGGATGATAGAAAAGTATGGTGATAAAATGCTTCAGGAAATTAAGAAAGAAAACGCATATCAGATTCATCAATGGAAAACAGATAATGAAGGAAGGAAAAACAGATATGTTGCTTATTACAAGTTGGTATATAAGTCTGGAAAAAAGGCAGCTTAGAAAGAACAGGAGTATGTATAAGAAAATATGCTCCTGTTTTTTTGATTGAGAATAAGTTAGAATAAATATAGGTAAAAAAATAAAAATTACCGATGTTTTATTTAAAAAATGTTGACTATGAAATGTGATATGCTATAATTTTAGTAAACAAAGGTAAAAACAATATTATTACCTACATACACTTAAGTGGAGGTGGACTATGTTACTATCATACAAGGAGTGTCTGGAAAGATATGGGACGGATTATAAAATTAAGAAGAGTGTGCAGAATGGCGAATTATTTGTAAAGGAAAAAGGTCTTTATTCGGACAAGAGATATGTACCGGAATTGGAGATTATTTCTAAGAAATATCCCAATGCCATTATAACACTTAATAGTGCATTTTATTATTATGGTCTGACAGACACTATTCCAGATTTTTATTATGTTGCTACACCGAAGAGTAGCAGGAAAATCAGCGATACAAGAGTGAAGCAGATTTATGAAAATAGTGAAGCATTTGAAATGGGAAAAACTACCATAGAATATGATGGGGTACACATTGTTATATATAACAAAGAGAGACTCTTGGTGGAGTTGATACGCAATAAGCGAAAAATGGCATTTGATCTATATAAAGAACTGATAACCAGTTACAGAAAGATTGTCCATGAAATGGATATTGCAGCAGTTACGGAATATGCGTATGAACTGCCAAAAACAAACATGGTAATGGAGACACTCAGACTGGAGGTTTTATAGATGATTAATATACAGAAGATGATTGAACAGGCTAACCAAAATGGTTATCAGGGAGACAATGCGTCTGCTAAAGTATGTCAGGATATTGTGTTGAAAGCACTGGCAACCGGACCATTAAGTCGAAATGTTACCATTAAGGGTGGCGTGGTCATGCGTAGTAAGACAAATAATGTCAGAAGGGCAACACAGGATTTGGATATAGATTTTATTAAGTATTCTTTGGCAGATGAATCTATAAATATTTTCGTTAAAAAACTGAATTGTTTGGACGGTATTTCGATTACCAGATTAGGTAAGATTGAAGAACTGAAGCAACAGGATTACAGTGGGAAAAGAGTATTTATATTGATTAAAGATACGGAAGGTAACCAGATAAGAAGTAAAATTGATCTGGGAGTACATAATCGTTTTGAATTGGAGCAGGAAGAATATTGTTTTGATATTGCTTATGATGATGAGGGGGCCAGTCTGCTGATTAATTCGGATGAGCAGATGTTTGCTGAAAAACTGCGTTCATTGCTTAAGTTTGGACCACTTTCTACAAGATTTAAGGATGTGTATGACATGTATTACTTGAAAGATACGGTGGAAATGACAAAGCTATTGGCGGCATTAGATACATATATATATTTCATGATGATTCTATGCGGGAAAAGGAAGGGAAAGATATTGTAAAAAGGCTGAAGTTTGCTTTTAGTGATAAAACATATATCAGAAGTCTTGATAAATCGGACAAGAGATGGATTGATGATGAAATTGATGTGATAACCGAAGGGCTCTTGGAATTTGTGAGTAAAATTTGATGACAGAGATATTGTAAAGGAAGTGAGGGGATAGGATGAAAAAACAGCTAAAATGCTATATTTATACAAGGGTTTCCACAGCCATGCAGGTGGATGGCTTCAGTTTGGACGCACAGAAGGATAAACTGAAAAAGTATGCAGATTATCAGGAAATGAGTATTGTTGGAGAATATTCGGATGAGGGAAAGTCCGGTAAGAGCGTGGAAGGCAGACCAGAGTTTCAGCAGATGTTAAAGGATATTGAAACAGGCAAGGATAACATAGATTTTGTTCTGGTATTTAAGTTATCAAGATTTGGACGTAATGCTGCGGATGTATTGAGTTCCTTACAGAGAATGCAGGATTATGGAGTGAACCTTATATGTGTAGAAGACGGGATTGACAGCTCAAAGGATGCTGGAAAGCTTATGATTTCCGTTTTATCTGCTGTTGCTGAGATCGAACGTGAAAATATTCTGGTGCAGACGATGGAAGGACGCAGACAAAAAGCAAGAGAGGGAAAATGGAACGGTGGCTTCGCACCCTATGGCTATAAACTGGTAGATGGAGAACTTGTGATTGCAGAGGATGAAGCACCGATTATCCGGCTGATCTATGATAAATTCATAAACACAACCATGGGACTTAGAGCAATCGCCGTATACCTTAATCAAAATGGATATCAGAAAAAGATACGGCAAAATAATACGATGGAGACATTTTCATCCAGTTTTATCAAAGGAGTGTTGGATAATCCTGTATATTGCGGAAAGCTTGCCTATGGAAGACGAAAAAACGAAAAGGTATCAGGAACCAGAAATCAATATCATGTTGTAAAACAGGATACCTATATGTTGCATGATGGAATCCATGAAGCAATCATTTCAGAAGAAGACTGGAATTTGGCACAAAAGAAACGGAAAGAGACTGGTGTGGGGAATGAAAAGGTACACAGTCTTGAACATGAACATTTGTTATCCGGTATCATTAAGTGTCCGGTTTGCAACAGTGGTATGTATGGCAATGTAAACCGAAAAAAGAGAAAAGACGGAACGTTCTATAAGGATTATTTCTATTATGCGTGTAAACACAGAACTTTTGTGGATGGACATCATTGTACCTACCGCAAGCAGTGGAATGAAGATAAGGTAAACGCTGCTGTTGAGGAGGTAATCTGCAAGCTTGTGAAAAATCCTAAATTTGAAGAACAGATAAGGAAGAAAATCGGAGTAAGTCTTGATATGCAGGAAATGGATAAAGAATATGAAAACATGAATGCACAGCGAAAACAGTTTGTTGGAGCAAAGAACAAACTGGCACAGCAGATGGATCATCTGTCTATTTCAGATAAGCATTATGATAAGAAGTATCAGGATATGCAGGAGCGAATGGATGCACTATATGATGAGATTGATAAGATAGAAGAGTCCATGAACGAATTAGAACAGAGAATGCTTAACATAAAACAACAGAAAGTTTCTGCGGATAATGTCTATCAATTCCTGTTATTTTTTGATAAACTATATACAAAGTTTACAGACATTGAGAAAAAGCAGTTTTTGAAGAGCTTCGTAAGCGAAGTGCACATATTCGAAAAAGAGCAGGAAGACGGAAGATTTCTAAAGCGTATTAAGTTTCACTTTCCTGTGTTTTTGGATGGACGGGAAGTGCAGGAACTTGATTGGGACAATGAAAGTACCGTTGAGACGGTGTGCTTGCTGTCAAGAAAATCTTGATTTTATGCGGGGTAGTGGGATTTTTGGAAGAATATATACCTGTGCTTTTAGCATGGAAAGATGTAAGAGAATATCTTAAGAAGTACATTGGGGAATTCTATACGATTGCTGCAACAGGAATTCTGGAACTAATCGAGATTTGCACTGCCAGTATATGATGAAGTGGGAAAAATAGAGAGGTACAATGTATTTCATGCGTCATTGATTATTAGACATTCTGAAGATAGCAAATTATATCTATATGACATTTTGGATATAAAAAAAGAAACGAGCAACCCGATTGAGCCATAAGGCTGTACACGACAAAAACCCATTTCTTTATAAAATGATGGTACTATATGAAATGTTATTTGTCAATCCGAATATTTGAAAATTTGTCCGTTGGAATGGTGCAATTTTTTGGCACTTGAGCAAAAGGGTGTAAAAAATATTATTGCTAATATGTATATAAAAGAAAAGGAGTGAATTACATAATGTATAATCCACAACTTGATACATTTATCTGTGTCGTAGAAGCAGGGAGTTTTAGTAAGGCGGCAGAGGAATTATATATAAGTGCTCCTGCGGTTATTAAACAGATAAATTCCTTGGAAAATAGCCTGAATTTACAATTATTTGAAAGGACACACAGAGGTCTTATTGTTACGGAAGCAGGTAAGTCTCTTTATCAGGATGCAAAATATATTATTCAATATTCAAAAGAATCGTTGATACGTGCAAAGGAAGCAATGAATCCTACTGAGGAAATTATTCGTGTTGGAATATCTCCGATGACTCAACCGGAAATTTTTGTAGAGCTTTGGCCTAAGATACAGAAAATATATCCGGATATGAAGTTTAAATTGATTACATTTGAAAATACACCAGAGAATGCAAGAGAGATACTGGCTAACATGGGAAAGAATATTGATGTGATAGCGGGAATATTTGATAAAACAATGCTTGAACTCAGAGGTTGTGATGGTACTGAGATTTCAAGAGAACCATTTTGCGTGGCGGTGTCGATTCATCACAGACTGGCGAAGAAGCAGAAAATCACACTTGATGATCTGGCTGGAGAAAATCTTATGCTTATGCAAAGAGGCTGGAGCTATTATGGTGATATGTTAAGGGATGACATGAAGAAAAATCATCCGGAAATTAATATTGTAGACTTTGATCTGTATAATGTAGAAGCATTTAACCGATGTGAAAACAATAATGAGGTATTACTGGCATTTAAGAGCTGGGAAAGTGTTCATCCACTGATCAGAATTATTCCTGTGGAGTGGGATTATAAGATGCCATTTGGAATCCTGCATTCCAAAACACCATCAGCAAAGGTGAAACGATTGATCAAGGCTATCAACAAGGTAAAATAAAAGTTGAATATATATGAGTAGAAACCTAAAGGTTTATACTGAATAACAAAACGAGACTTCTAATGGAATCTCGTTTTGTTATACTTTATCTGAAATGAAAATGGAGGATACTATATGCAGATAAAGAGGATTGCTCTTTTAGGAATTATTATGCCTGTGTCGGAACAAGTGATGGAATTGCATCGTACAGAAGTATGGAAAGTTATATTTCCCAGATACAACAAAATTGAACGAATACAAAAATAGAAGTATTTAAAGGGCTATCTCATGGTTTTGGACTGGGAGAAGGAACAGTAGCAGAAGGCTGGATTGATCATGCGGTATCTTTCTGGGAAGAAAATATGAGTGCTTTACATAGGAGATAGGATATGAAAAATAAGCGATTTATAGTAAAAATATTGATAGATATAGGCATGACAGTATGCTTGCTTTTTCTTATGCCGTATAGTCTCCTCAGCGAGACTGCACACGAGTGGATTGGTATGGCGATGCTTGTGCTTTTTATCTCACATCATATACTGAATCGTAAATGGCTGACAGCTATAAGCAAAGGAAAATATAATGCATTCAGGGTTATCCAGACGATACTGGTTATCATGATGTTTATTCTGATGATGGGCTCTATGATAAGTGGAATATTGTTGTCAAATCATATATTTAGAGGAATAGAGATTTCCGGATCATATATGACAGCCAGACAGGTGCATATGTTTTGTGCATACTGGGGACTTGTTGTGATGTCATTACATCTTGGACTTCATTGGAATATCGTGGTAGTAATGACAGGGCGATTATGGGAACATCCGTCCGTTATCAGAAAATGGGCGGCGAGAATTGTTGCATCCATAATTGCAGGTTATGGTCTGTATGCATTTTACAGGAGACAGATAGGAGACTATATGATTATGAAGATGCATTTTGTATTTTATGATTATGAAGAAGGAGTCTTTCCTTTTCTGCTGGATTATCTGGCAGTAATGATATTGATAGCATTTATTGGATATTATGGTGGCTTACTGCTAAAGAAAATATGTAAGAATAAACCCAAAAGTTAAGACTGAAAGTGGTGGCGTATTATGGCAAACAGAAGATTGGTACTCACAGTGACTGGTATGATTATTTTTGTTGTTGCCGTACTTATTGTACGTACACATTTCTCAAAATCTGGCAGAGAAAAGAAGGAGAATCAGCAAACCATGAGTCAAACACAGACCATACAGCAGGCAGATGCGGAAACAGAAAATGAAGAAATAAATGCATCAGGTGATGAATTGGAAAATGTTACGTCGGGAAGCGAAGAATATAGGGGCTTTCTCCTAGATAATGTTCTTCATTCTCCAAACGAAGGGGACATTCATTACAACGTATATATTCCAGATTCTTACGATGGGACAAAGGAATATGCATTGTATGTAACATTACCCGGCTATCAGGGACTGTATTTTCAGGGTGTTGGAGAAAATATCCGGACAGAAGATTTTGGATTTGAAGCACAGAAGTATATCAACGATATGATTATTGTAGCCCCACAGTTAAATGACTGGGGACAGACATCAGCAGACCAGACGATTGAATTGACACAATATTTTTTGACACATTATAAAATTAATTCACTCAAACTTCGCACATTAAAATGTGCCTATGCACCTTGAAAATTCAATAATAAC
>CAZFFA010000064.1:0-11922 GCA_964517955.1 uncultured Jutongia sp.
ATACCAAGGAATAGGAATCTATGCCTATTTTATTGCCTACATTATTGAATTTTCAGTAACAGTTCAGCCATAAAAATATAATAGACAATATTTGAGTTTGCTCATTGTATTGTTTATTATATTTTTATGGTGGAATAGCCTTTCATTTCTGAAATGAAATAAACAAAAGCTGCGCAGCAGCGACTGACAGCATAGCTGGCAGGTTTATGAATTGAAGAAATGATAGGCTGAACTGTTACAATTTTCAAGGTACAACACATCTTTTAGATGTGGGAAGTTTTAATTAATAACCTTAATCCGTGAAACTTGATAACCTTATTTCGGGCGTATACCCTATAAATACTGGGTGTAACACGGTTTCATTTCAAGTTTTTGTTTTCACCCAATGGGTGAAGATAAAAACACATGAAATCCTTATATTTTTCAATGTTTTTCGTACCTCATATAGTATAATACAAGTATCAATATATGAGGTGGATACTTATGAAAAAGCTTGTAATCGAATTTTCCAATGAAAGACTAATTACTCCCAGCGGATTATCTCTTGTGGGACAGCTGCTTGGCAAAAGTAACTTCATTAAGAAGTGCAATAACATGAAAGTTGATGGCAAACGTTCCCAGAGCCAAATCAAAAATGGAGATATTCTTCTTTCTTATATCGGACTTCTTTGTCAGGGCAAGACTTCTTATGATTCTATCAATGAGATGTCTGATGATCCTGAGTATTACAGGCTTGCTCTTGGTATCACAAGGGCGATTCCATCTGCTGAGACCTTACGTCAGCGTATGGATGACATAGGCTCTTCATTAAGAGAAGAAATCCTGAATGCAAATGTTGACATGTTTAATACCTTCAATGTCCAGCCTTCAGCATTAGAGTCTGGGTTAGTACCCTTGGATCTTGATGTCACTCCTATGGATAATTCAAAAACTCATAAGGAAGGAGTTGCACATACCTACAAAGGGTTTGATGGTTATGCACCAATGATGGCATACATTGGCACAGAGGGTTTTCTTGCCAATACAGAGCTACGCGAAGGAAGTCAGCATTGCCAGTGTAATACACCTGCATTTTTAAAGCAAACACTTCGGCTAGGACATCAATTGACAGACAAACAGCTGCTGGTCCGTATGGATGCAGGTAATGATGCTGCTGAAAATCTGGGCATTCTTATCGAAGATGGCTCCTGGTTTATTGTAAAAAGGAATCTTCGAAGAGGCGAATCCAAAGAAGATTGGATTTCCAAAGTAAAGGAATGCTGTAAGGACATCCGCAATCCCCGTGATGGTAAAACTGTTTACATTGGTTCTTCATGGAAAGATGTAGCATATACAGATTCCGAAGGAAAATCCAAAACCATTACCATGCGCATTGTATATGAGGTGATTGAACGAACAACCGATAAAAACGGGCAGTTTCTTTTGGTTCCGGATATCGAGTGCAATACTATATGGACCAATCTCGGCTGGAGCGATGATGATATCATAAATGGCTATCATGCTCACGGCGAATGCGAACAGTTTCACAGTGAAATCAAGACGGATATGGATGTTGAAAGACTTCCATCCGGCAAATTTGATACAAATGAGCTGGTCCTTGAATTAACTGTGCTTGCGTATAATATTTTGCGACTAATAGGTCAGGAGTCGCTAAAAAGCAGGCGAGCTCCTAAAACAAAACATCCTGTCAAAAGAAGACGTATCAGAACCGTGATAGGGAATCTGATTCAAATTGCTGGACATATAACAACCCATGGGCGACGGATTGTCCTGGCAATTGGCTGCAGTAATGTGTGGCGTCATGTTTTTATGGATATTTATAATCGTTTTGCTTTGGCCTAAAAACATAAAACAGAAAAAGGCTTGTTAAGGTGCGTCATTTTTGCGCTTTATAGGCTGGAAAATAGATATAAATTACGCAACAAACAGGAATTGTGTACTTGAATTCGGTGTAAAACAATGAATTACATCTATTCTAAGCAGTTCCTGTAAAAAAATAACTGAGTTTCACGGATTCAGGTAATAACTCTAAAGAATTAATTTCGTCATCACATATAGCAATTTTTATACTCATTGTGTACCTCTCGTATTCATATGTTTTTTTAATATATCTAATAGCATACTAATTGAAGAATAGTTTAGTCAATAATATGGCAACTACATAATTTATATTATATACTGTAAACTATAAAATTTGTAAAAAAAGTACCAAGAGGTCAAAAATTGGTGATAGAGATGTCCTTCAAGCTTACATTCCCTCACTTGGGAGAGGTCGTAATATTATTAAAGCAATTGCTGAGATTGATTCTTCTATAATATTTGATATAGAGGAAACCGATTCAGAAATTCTATTCAAATTCAAATATGTCAATTCTGACAAAATTATTCCATTATTAAAACCAAAAACAGCAGGTGCGTCTATAAGCCCTTTTTCATCTCGTAATTTACCAAAATCTGATTATAAAATACCAGATAAAGATTTAGACATGTATAAACAAATAGTGGCTAAAATTCCACAGGAAAACATTTTAACCCTAACACATACTACCAATAACTTCATTAAATCATTAGTAACAAAACGCAATTCAATAGAGAATATTAAGGTAGATATGAGAATGAAATGTCTTAAAGGTAAAGAATATATTCATTTTATAGGTAAATGGAAGGAATATATTGATTATTTAGAGAAGGAGATAAAAATAGATGAAGATAAGTAATAAAAGTTTTACCAAACATATAGATGAAATTAAAGCTGCGGAATTATTTGTTGTTTCCTCAATGGGTTCAAATTCAAAATCTAATTTAGATATAGTCTCAAATATATATTATGGAATATTCATAAAATTAAAAGAAAATCCACAATCTAAATATAATGCTGTAAGACTTGATGATGGTGATTTATTTGTAATAACAGACAATATGATATTGCAGAAGGTAAACGCAGAATTAACTATATAAACGATAAAAAAGGAGAATATAATATGAAAATTAAGATTAAATACTTCGATAAGGAAATTGACAAATTAGAGTATATAGGGGGTAATAAATCCAATTGGATAGACCTTCGTTCAGCCGAAACAATCCATCTGAAGAAAGGTGAATTTCGTCTTATTCCCTTAGGAGTTGGAATGAAGTTACCAGATAGTTATGAAGCATATATTGTACCTAGAAGCAGTACATATAAGAATTTTAAAATAATACAGACAAATCATATGGGAATTGTGGATAATTCGTACTCTGGTGATTCTGACCAGTGGATGATGCCTGTAATTGCAATGGAAGATACTGTAATACATAAAAACGACAGAATTTGTCAGTTCAGAATTGAAAAAATCCAGCCACAGATTGAGTTTGAAGAAGTAGAACATTTAAATAAGGTGAGCAGAGGTGGAATTGGAAGTACAGGGAAAAATTAAAAGGAGTGGTTTATATAAAACAAACAGTAGAAATAAAAGACAAAATAAATCTTACGATTTCAGAAGCATCTACATATTCTAATATTGGAGAGACAGCAATCAGAAAATTACTTTCCGAAAAAGCATGTCCGTTTTTATTAAAAGTAGGTAACAAACATCTTGTTAAAAGGGTTGAATTTGAAAAATATTTAGCTGAAAAGCATTTTATTTAATTTGGTAAAAGAACTTTTGTGTGATATAATACAGTCATGCAAAAGTTCTTTGCCATATACAAGGAGGAAATACAATTGGGCAAAGATCTTAAAGGAAAAGAATTGGGACAAGGAATAACACAGAAAAAGAATGGGAGGTATGAAGCAAGATATGTAGATAGATTTGGTAAAAGGGTATCAATTTCAGGCAGAGATCTAAAAGATGTTAAAAAGAGATATAATGAAGCAATTTACGAAAATGACAAACAAATAAACGTAAAAGGTAACATAACGCTTGACGAATGGTATAAGAAATGGATGAACGTTTACAAGTTTGATATTATTCGTGAAAACACAAAAAGGCATTATAATAATGTATATTATAAGCATATATCTCCGAGTCTTGGGAATTTTCAATTAGGAAGTATTACTCAATATCAAATCAAAAAACTTATCAAAGAATTAAAGAGTAGTGGGTATCAATATGAAACGTGCAACAAGGTAAAAATTCTTCTTGTTGATATTTTTAACAAAGCTATGATTAACGAATATGTGCGAAAGAATCCAGCAAAAGGAATATCATTGAAAAGAGATGAAGAAAAAAATGTAAGAGTTTTGTCACAAGAAGAACAAGCGATATTTTTTGATTGTTGTAAGGGAACGTTCTACGATAATTTATTTGTTACAGCCGTATCGACAGGAATGAGAATTGGGGAACTTACTGCTTTAAGATGGACAGATATTGATTGGGCTAATAAGGTGATTCATGTAACGAGAACTCTCGTATACCAAAAATATGAAGGTGACAGTCAAAAGAAATATCATTTTGAAAATCCAAAAACAAGAACTAGCTTAAGAGACATTCCGATCAATAAACAATGTGAAATGGCATTAAAGAAGCAATTTATGCAAAAATCTGTTATCACGACTAAACAACCCATTACAAAGAAAATTGACGATAAATATGCTGATTTGTTATTTACATCAAAATTCAACACACCATTAAATTCGCAAGTTGTGTGCCAAGCAATTAACAAAATTATAGAAGAGGTAAATCTTACAAAAGATTATCTGGATGAAATAGAACCATTCTCTGCACATTGTTTTAGACACACATTTGCGACACGTTGTTTTGAAGCTGGTATTGCACCAAAAACAGTCCAAGCATATCTAGGACATGCATCTCTGCAAATGACAATGGATTTGTATACATCAGTTATGCCAAAACAGATGGAGACAGAGATGGATAAAGTATCTAGGGAACTTGATCGAATTTCAGAATATGGTGATGAATTAGCAGAAAAACAGTTCGAAAACATGACCACAAATAACCAAATTGTTTCTTTCCGTGGAGATTCAATGGTTGTATAATTGGTACTTGTGGAGACAAATCTTGTAAAAATGGCTTAAAATCAACATTTGCAACATTAGTTTTTTGACTTTATGGGTGAATTATTATGTTTACCAGAATACGCCTTATGAGTGGGAATAAAGGTGGCAAAATTAAAAAAAGTTATAAAAACACTTGAATGTAACTAAAAAAGTGATTTTATAATATTGTCGAAAGGCAATAGTCCGAGAGGGAGAAAGGAGACAAAGGCAATTTGGCAACACTAGAAAAACTATTTAATTCAATAATGTGTGGCACACAAGATAAAAACATAAAATTTAAAGATTTGCAAAAAATACTTGATACATTAGGATTTGAGTGTAGAATAAGGGGAGATCATTGTATTTATTCATATGGAAATCTTACAGAGAATATCAATATACAGCCAAAAGGAAATATGGCAAAGCCTTATCAAGTAAAGCAAGTTAGAAGCTTTATTTTAAAATATCAGCTAAAATTATAGGAGGTGTTAATGATGCATAAGTATGAGAGAATAATATACTGGTCAAAAGATGATGATGCATTTATTGTAGAGGTTCCAGAGTTGCCGGGATGCATGGCAGATGGGGAAACAATCCAGGAAGCAATACAAAATTCAGAAACAATTATTTCTGAATGGTTGGAAGTAGCAAAGGAAAGAGGGCAGGAAATTCCAGAACCAAAGGGAAGACTTGCATATGCGTAAATTTAAAGTTGTCATTATAGCAATATAGTGGCAACTTTTTTGATGTTTCAGAAAGAAAACTTTTGTTTAAATTTTATAAAATAAAAGCATATCTTTTATAAAAAATTGTCATAGTTACAGGCTGGCTGTCATATGGTTGCGTAGTATAGTGTATATTAGAGTTAGTATAGGTTAGTTAAGGGGGGAGAGAAAGAAAAAATAAAAAGAATAATGTCAAAATTTGTCGAATAAATGGTATGATATTTTAATTATTCCATATCTTTCAGCAGTAAAGAAATATCATGAGTATGAGAAATTACGAAATTATAAATTTGAACAAATATTTTTTAGAACATTAGATAATGCAAGAAGTAATTATTGGAGAAATATGAATAGAAAAAAGAGATGTCCGGAAGGTGGAATTTATAGCTTTGAAGCACTAAGAGTGGATAAGAATAGAAAAATTATAGAAAAACTTCAGGATATATCAAAAAAATATACTATGGAAGAAAAAATTTCAGATAGAATGGATATTCAAAGCTTGATAGGAAAATTAGAGCAACATGATTTAAGGAAAGTTGTTTATATGTTATTAGATGGGTATTGTGGAACTGATATTCAACGTATTCTTAAAGTAAGTTCGTACAAATATAGAGAAATGGTTAAGAAAATAAGGAGTACTTTGTCAGAGTATATATAATTGACACATTTTTATTAGATGGAAAGGGATATATACCCTGACGTTAGTTATAGGTTTGTATTTGAATAAATAAATTTAGCATATCATATCACAATTAGTCAAAGTTCCTTCATATCAACACATCTGCTTACAAGAAGCAGAAGCACGTAAGCCACAGTTATCAATGCTGTAATTATTCCGAGCACGATCATTTCTGATATACCGGGAAAACCCGTATATATCGCCATATACAATCTGCGTGAGGCAATTCCTATTATGCACAGGTAGGTGCATGGAAGGAGTATCCAGCGCACACTGTCTATGGCGATATATTTTTTTAGGAAAAAAGCTGCCATGAATGTCAGTATTATCTGGCTTATAAGTGTTCCGACAAGGTAAGCTGTAATGCCATAGACGGGAACAAGTGCAATCAGAAAGTATATTTTTACAGAAAGACTTATGACAGTGATTATAAATGTAAACTGTGTGTGTCCGAGTCCGTTTATTATGCTGGAAAATGTAGTAGAGACGTAGAGAAAAGGGCAGAGCCATGCAAGGATGGTTATATATGTGCCTGCTGTTTCGTTGTCAAAAAAGATTATACCCATTCTTTTGCCGTATATAAGGAATATGCAGGTAAAAAGCCAGCCTATTATAAGACTGTATTTGGCGGTGAGTGTAACAGATGTCCTGATTTTGGGATAGTCCTCTTCGGCCTGTGATTTTGCTACGGATGGCAGAAGCATTATGGCAAAAGAACTTGTTATAGCTGATGGAAAAAGTATAAAGGGGATAGCCATTCCAGACAGAATTCCATATATACTTAATGCATCAGCGGAGCTTAGTCCGTATTTACGGAGTGCAGCGGGGATAAATATTGATTCGACGCTGTGAAGTATGGAGAGTATAAGCTTTGTTGAGGTGAGTGTGAATGACAGCGATATAAGTGCTCCTATTATGGAGGACTGGCTATAGCTTTTTGAAGTGTTTTCTTTTTTTTGTTTATGGTGGAGTCTTGAAAAAGCAATTACATTGAAAAGGCAGCCTGCCAATTCGCCAACTGTGAGACCGGCAGTTGCTATTATACAGTTTGTTTCAGGTGATACCTTTTGTGTAAGGGATATAGCGAAACAGACAGCAGCGACGAATGCGACGCGTGCTGTTTGTTCTACTATCTGAGCTATTGCGGGTACTTTGGCATTCTGGATTCCATAGTAGTATCCACAGATACATGCCGATATGCTGCAGAATGGAAAGAGCGAGGCAAGAATTCTGATATACTTAGCGCAGTCTTTTTCAAGTAAAAGCTTTACAGCAATCTGATCAGAGAGAACATAGACGATCAGTGAAAGAAAGATTGCGATTGCAAGTGAAAGAATACATCCTGACAGTAATATTTTATACGGAGAATGTTTTTTGTATCTGGAAGAGGAACTGTCACCGGAAGATGAAGCAATAAGCTGTGATATAGCTGTCTGTATGCCGGCACCATATATTGTGAAACATATACCATACACAGGAAATACAAGCTGGTATATTCCGAGAAGTTTTGAGCCTAATATATCTGCAAGATAGATTCTGTATACAAAGCCTATAATTCTTGTTATTATTCCTGCAATCGTAAGAATTAGTGTGCCCTTGATGAGCTTGCTTTTCCATAATTTCATAATAATCCTCATTTCTGAGCAATTTATTGCAAAGAGACGGCAGACTTGCCAGATATTTATCTGCCATAATGGCTAGTGTACTGTATCATTGACATTTCGCCAGATAACTTGTATAAATTTCCATCTGCTGGTTGTCATCAATCGCCGTAGTCCGCTACGGCTCATTCTTCCGTCTTGCAGACTGAAAATTTATCCTGCGTTATTTAACTGAAAATCAATGACACAGTACACTAGTTGTTTTTGCTTTATATTGGTTAATTTAATATATGATTAACAGAGCCTGTATTATGATATAAGTAGGCTGCAGTAACAAAAAAATTACCTCTGCATATTTTAAATATATGAAAAAGTAAGATGTACTTTGATACCTTGATAGGGAAAGAAAGATGTTAAGAGTGTATCAGTACAAAACGGGGGATTAGATGTGATATATCTTGATCATGCGGCGACTACATCAGTTCATCCTGAGGTTATAGAGGAAATGACACCATATTTTGGAGAAAAATATGGAAATCCCTCAGGAATATATGAATTTGCATCAGAAAATAAGAAAAAACTTCAAAGTGTAAGAGATAGAATAGCAGAGAGCATTGGTGCATTGCCTGATGAAATATATTTTACAAGCGGTGGTACAGAGTCTGATAACTGGGCGATACGTGGAATTGCGGAAATGATGAAGGATAAGGGACGTCACATTATAACATCATCAATAGAGCATCATGCTATACTTAATACATGCGAATATCTGGAAAAACACGGGTTTGATATAACATACCTTGATGTGGACGATACAGGTGTTATATCAATAGAGCAGTTAAAGAAGTCGATAAGGGCTGATACAATACTGATAAGCATAATGTTTGCCAACAATGAGATAGGTACTATAGAACCTGTCAGAGAGATAGGAAGAATTGCGGCAGAGCACAATATTTATTTTCATACTGATGCTGTTCAGGCGTATATGCATGTTCCAATTGATGTTGACAGTATGAATATAGATATGATGAGTGCCAGCAGTCATAAGTTCAGAGGCCCCAAAGGAGTTGGTTTTCTTTATATAAGAAATGGAATAGACATATTGAATCTTATGTATGGTGGCGGACAGGAGAGTGGAAAGAGAGCAGGAACAGAAAATGTGGCAGGAATAGCTGGTATGGGTAAGGCTGTTGAGATAGGAATGCGTGATATGAAAAAAGATATGATATATCTTAGAAATATGAGGGAGTATCTTTATTATCGCATAACGGGTGAGATACCATATGTCAGGCTGAATGGCAGCCGAACAGAAAGGCTTCCGGGCAATCTCAATATCAGTTTTAAATATGTTGATGGTGAGTCGCTTCTAATAATGCTTGATATGGAAGGAATATGTGCTTCTGCCGGTTCAGCCTGTACAGCAGGTTCTAAGGAAACATCATATGTTTTAAAGGCGATAGGTGTTCCTGATGATATAGCAAAGGGCTCTCTTAGAATTACTATTGGTACGGACAATACGATGGATGAGATGGATATTGTTTTTGAAAAAATCAATTCAATAGTAAATACTCTAAGAGAGTTTTCAGATGAATATACAGAGACTAAAGTTTAATCATAACCGGCTTGCGCTTTTCAAATTCTGTATAGTATTTGAAACCGCAGGCTTTTAATATATCAGGAACTTTGTCAAAATCATATCCAAGATGTTTTGGCTCGTGGGCATCAGAACCAACAGTTATTATCTCGCCGCCGAGTTCCTTATAGAGTTTTAATATCCTTTCGTGGGGATTGGTATGTCCCAGACCATATTTTAATCCGGCTGTATTGATTTCTATGCCTTTGCCAAGTGCAATTATCTTTTTGAGAATTTTCTCAATGATGTCCATATAAGGGGTAAGGCATTTAGAAGTGTATTCTTCGTCGTGTATTCCCTGTGAACGGAGCATTTTCATATGAGGTGTATAACGTACTATATAGTCTATATGACCATATACATCAAAGTCGATGCCAAGAGTAAGGTTGTCAAGTGTTGTTTCATAGTATCTTATAATAGCATCTTTTTCTGATTTGTCAGCCCAGTATTCGTCATTGTATGGATCAACATCATCTACAAGGTGAGTAGAGCCGATGATAAAATCGAGGGGGTGGTTGTCTGTAAGATTAAGGCACTTGTTTATGGCATCCCTTTTTAGTCCAAGTTCTACTCCTTTACGTATATGGATCAATGGGTTTTCTGCATCAAGAAGTTCGAGTTCATCAAGATATTTATTTATATCAAATACAAAATCAGGAATTTCAGTTACGGAAGGAAAGTTATAATCCATGTGATCTGTAAAACATATTGACTTAAAACCCATGAAGATAGCTCTTTCTACGATGCTTGTCATAGGTGCTTCGCTGTCTGTTGAATAGTATGAATGAATATGGTTGTCTGATCTTATCATTCTGTAACCTCCTTTATGCCGCTTATATCAGTATCTATTGTCATTGAATAATTCGTATAATAAACAACAAACCCCGGTTTGCTGCCATTAGGTTTTTTGACATGTTTTTTCTGAATATAGTCAATTTCTGCCTTGCCCTGGTCTTTGGCTTTTGAGTAAAATGCTGCAAGTCTTGCTGCTTCTTCAAAAGTTTTATCCGGAAGCTCTTTTCCTTCGGTTTTGACTATTACATGTGAACCTGCGCTTGCTTTTGCATGGAACCACCAGTCATTGCCGGTAGCAACCTTAAAGGTAAGCTCATCATTCTGATAATTGTTTTTTCCTACATACATATCAAAACCATCGGAGGATATATAGTGAAGCGGTTTGCTTTTGGCTGATTTTTTACTGCCTTTGCCACGCTCGCCATGATGCTTTATATAACCGTACTCAACAAGCTCTTTTTTTATTGCAGTAAGGTCTTCTTCCTGCCTTGCTATGTCAAGTGCATTACTTGGTTTCGGCTATCTGAACAGTCAGTGCTTCAAATGTTCGTTTCAATTTTGCATATTTGTCAAAATAGTGTTTAGCATTGTCCATAGCATTCTTTGTAGCATCAAGAGGAATGGTTATTGGTTCATTTGTATAATAGTTATCACATGTGAGCTCTTTTTCGCCACCTTTAAGTTCGTAGCCATATGTTGTGAGGAGTTCACCATAAACCTTGAATTTATCACGCTTTTCAGTGTCTTTTAACTGCTTTTCCTGCAAATCGTATTTCTTACTTGTCCTTTCAAGTGCAGTAGTAGTTATTCTTCTAAGATCTGCAGATTTCTGATGAATACGTGAAAGAACTTCTTTTGTTGCATAGTAGTCATAGAGCATACTGCTTACGTTGTTACATGGTGATATATTGTATGAAGCGTCATCTTCATACATAGAAAGCTCGAGACTTGTAAATTCTGCAGGTACTCCATTCTTATATACAATAACAGGGTGGAAATTTTTATCAGATACTTCTTCTATCATATTGGAAAAGTTCCTGTAAAGGTGGATTTTTTCCATCTCTGTAAGCTCCTCTGTTCTGTTTTTGTCAGAAAGTGAGGCTCTGTATATAACTTCATTTGCCATAAGGGGACTTATTCCCGTAAGTGAAGTATAGAGTGCTTTTGTTATAGTAGTTGGTTTTGACAGCACTTTATTTACAAAGTCATCTTCTGATATTTCGTATGGATTAAATTTTTCCTGTGTATTTGGAATGAAATAATCACGACCGGGAAGAACTTCCCTGACAGAGCTTATAAGAAGTGATATATGCTTTATACTGTCTATTATCTTATCGTTTTCATCACAGAATATAATATTGCTGTGTTTGCCCATAAGCTCTATTATAAGGAACTTTCTGCAAAGGTCTCCCATTTCATTGAGATGTTCCAGCTCCATTCGTATCACTCGTTCAAGTCCGATCTGACGTATACTTATTATCTTGCAGTTTGTCAGATGTTTTCTAAGTACC
>CAZFFA010000065.1:0-11847 GCA_964517955.1 uncultured Jutongia sp.
TGCGTCAGCGAGATATATATTATCACGCTTTGCTTAACTTGTCAACAACTTTTTTGATTTTTTGTTTTATCTTTCGACAAAACTCTTTGTTTGTCTCAATCAGTTATGACTTTCGACAACAGTCATTATGTTATCATCACCCCGTCGATTTGTCAACAACTTTTTTCAACAGTTTTGTTGTCTTCTGCACCGGAACTCTCACTTCACAGCCGTTTCTTTTGTGCGACAACGAATGGTATAATATCATCAATTCAGCCTCTTGTCAACAGGATTTTTCAAAAATTTACAATATTTTACTTCCATTCGCAGTAAGCTTAAACTTTGCACCAAGTATCTCTGCTGCCCTCCTGCACATCATCATTCTTCCAAGAAAAATTTCAAAATATTCATACATAGTACATATCTTCTCGTCTATCTGAAGATTCAATGCAATAACGCCTTTTTCAGCATTGACCTTTAGCTTTGCTTCTGTTACGGCATAGTTTACCCTGTCATGCTTATCAAAATTTGCTTTTTCTTTATTTCTTACCCTGTTTCTGCGTACATCTGTCTTATCTGCTATTATGATAGCTGCAGATATTGCATCAATCGCCCCACCAGTCGACTCGTCATGATTGCCAATAGTAGATACAACCTCAATTCTGTCTTCAAGTGACATATCTGTTTTCTTTAAAATTTCATTGGCTAATATAGCCCCATATTCTGCATGATGCTTTCTATTGACTGCATTTCCTATATCATGCATATATCCTGCTATTTTGGCAAGCTCTATATCATGTTCAGGATATTTAAACTGCTTAAGCACTCTTGCTGCATGTTCTGCTACTATCGAACAATGCTTTTCAGAATGGTCAGTATACCCAAGCACACCAAGATTTTCGTTGCCCTTTTTGATAAGAGCTTTTATCTCTTCATTTTTTTTAATATCATTATAAGTCATTCTAAACCCGCTTTCTTAGTAACTAATGTATTTCCACTATGAATTAAGTCTCTTTATCGCATCCATAGCAAGCACTGATCTCTCACACTCATCTGCAGACAGAGTGATCTGCCAGCAATACTTACTTCCCTTCATATATTTTGCAGCATAACTAAGACCATTTGTTTTCTCATCAAGAAATGGTCTGTCTATCTGATTTGGATCACCAAGCAGAATAATTTTGGTACCCTGACCCGCTCTTGTGATTATGCCTTTTACCTGATTGGGTGTCATATTCTGTGCTTCATCGATTATAAGATACGTCTTTGCAATCGAACGTCCCCTTATAAAATTAAGTGCTTCCGTCTGTATAATATCCCTGTCAAAAACTTCCTGTATCTTATCACTTAAAAGCATTTCATCCTCATATCTGCTTTTGTCATCAGCATCAAGAAGCTGTTCCAGATTGTCTATCACCGGACGCATAAGCGGCGCAATTTTTTCCTGCTCTCCTCCCGGCAGAAAACCTATATCGTCATCAAACTGTGCATTTGGTCTGCATACAATTATCCTGCGGTATTCTCCATTTGGATTGTTATATACTTTTTCCATCCCCACTGCCAGTGAATAAAATGTTTTGGCTGTTCCTGCCATACCTTTAACGATAACAAGCGGCGCAGTTTCTGCATCTGTCATAAGTGCTTCCTGCAAAAAATACTGCCCCATATTTCTAGGTGTAACACCATATGGCTTGCTTTTCTTATATTGAAGCGGCACAGCTTTTTTGCCTGAGACTCTTCCAAGCAATGTCTTTCTCGATGACTGATCCGCCTTCAACAACACAAATTCGTTCTCTGTAAATTCTATATCCTTTTTATTGCCTTCTTCATCAGTCTGATATAGCTTCTTCAATGAAATTCCCTTTTTCTTAAACTCCTTTATATCATCCTCCGGTATATAAGCTTCGCATCTTCCTGTATATCTGGCATCTTTTTCTGTAATCTGCTCTGTTGTAAAATCCTCCGCTTTTATACCTATCACCTGTGCCTTAAGCCGGAGCACTAAATCCTTAGTTACTAATATTATATCTTCCTTCTTGTCTTTTTTGCCGGCAAGACCACTGCAAACCTTCAAAATTCTATTGTCTGCTTTATCATCAGGCAGATCTGATGGAAGCTCTACATCTGTAAAATTCTTTTCAATCCGGAGTGTACCTCCATTGTCCAGAACAACACCCTCAAGCAGATCTCCACTTATCCTATACTTCTCCAATGCTCTTACTGCTGCACGCGCATTTGCACCTTTTTCACCATCAGCCTTCTTTAATCCATCAAGCTCTTCAACAACAACAAGAGGAATCACAAGATTATTATCCTCAAAACAATCAAGTGCATATGGTGCCTGTATAAATACATTTGTGTCTATTACATATGTTTTTTTCATCTGATCACATTCCTTCTATTTTATTTATATATCCAGATAAAACTGCAAAGCCTTAGCAACTCCATCCTCTGAATTATTTTCTGCAATACCATCTGCTGCTTCCATGACCTTCTCTGAGGCATTTCCCATAGCAATACCAATTCCTGATTTTTTAATCATATCTATGTCATTGCCGCCATCTCCAATGCTTAATACATCTTCCAGCTTCAAATCCAGCCTGCCTGCAAGTATTTCAAGTGCATTCCCCTTATTTACATCAATATGGTTAACTTCAAGATTATATTTCATTCCTGAACATATCTTTGTCTTTGGAAAGTTTCTAATCTCATCAAGCATTTTCTCTTTTTCTTCCAGATCATTAAAGAAAAGATTTATTTTTTCTATAGGTGAGTATTCATTCAGATTTCGAGTCCATAAATTAACCTCAGGTCTTCTTGTACTTAGATAATATTTACAAAAATGTTCATCTTTTAGATATATTTCAGCCTGCTCATAATCCTTTTTCTCACAATATCCAATATCCCCTGCAAAAAAATCTGCCAGAACATTGTATTTTCTTATAATCTTTGGAATTTCCTCCAGACATTTTTTATCAAGGCCTTTTACATAAATGTTCTTTCGCTTTCTTACATCGTATATTCTCGATCCATTTAATGCGATAATATAATCAAGACCATCTATCTCATACAATTCTTCAGGTACACCACTTAGTGGCCTTCCTGTAGCGATAACTATTGAAATACCTTTTAAACCGACATTTTGCAATACATCTTTTGTGTAACTTGTTATTCTTCCCTCTGTATTTAAGCATGTTCCATCAAGATCAAGGGCAACCAGCCTGATATCATTTTTCATCATATTTACTAGGTGTAATAAATTCTATCCCTATTTCCTTTCCCATTGATTTGATAAGTTCTTTCATCTGCATATTTTTCTTTCTCGCAATCTTGCTGTCATCCTGATGTAGAAAACGCTTGTCACAATAATTATCCAGATAATTTTTCTTAAATCCATCAAATCCTGCTATGGCCGTTTCTTTTACTTTAAGTCTTATAAGAAGTCTTAAAAGCATCATTCCCGAGCTGTCGAATACATACTCCTTATCATTCAAAAGATCTGAATAGTTTACTCTTACAGCTTTCTTGGGAGTTTCCTTTACATTTGATGAAAAAACTGTCTTATCAGCACTGAATTTATCCTTAAATAACTCATATCTTTTCTGATTGGCTACAAAATACATATCAACCGGAATATCCGGTACAAAATTTACAGCGATTACAAATGGATGATTTTTTTCTATGTATTTTTCTATTGTACTTCTCTTACTGTGTATAGATTTTCCGGAACCAAGCACAAGTATTTTTTTGCCTTTAACTATGCTTCTAAGACGTAGTATCTCATCTCTGTCAGCTATCGCATGGTTCTGGTAACTCTTATAGATCTGCTCTATTATCTCTGGATGATATATGAGTCTTTTTTTCTCCGGAATCTGTTTCAAAAGACTGCTTATCGATCTCACCTGCATATTCTGCTTTTCAAGCAGATAAGATACATAATTGGGATGACACTGAAGTGATGACGCAAGAAAATACGCAACAGAATAGCCCCATCTATGCTGAAGATAAATAGGTATAAGATAATTATCTACAATCTCAAGAATTGGAAGTACATCATAATTGTTGTCACCATTTTTATGAAGATAATCAACCATAAGCTCTGTACATGTATTACCTGCTCCTCTTCCCATTCCGTATACGGAACAGTCAATGATGATATCACGTTCAAATCCAAAATTTATCATACGCTGTGCATTGGAGAATGACATCTGAAGATTGTTGTGGGAATGAAATCCAAGAAGAATTGATTCATCAAGATTCTTATCAATAATATGCATCATATGTAATATATCTTTTTCCCTCATCGCTCCAAGAGTATCAACTATATAAAATGCATACGGCTTTATATGATTAGCCTTCTTAATAAGTTCAAGAATACTGCTGTCATCATAATATCCTGAACCAACAGGCTGCATAAAAAGTTTATAGCCCTTTCTTATAATAATAGCTGCCCAGTCCATAGCCTTCTTTAGCTCTGACATATGGAACGTAAGACGTATTCCACCTATAACAGACTCACTTGCATCACACAATTTCTCAGGATTGATCTCTTTTTCACCAATTGCAATCATTGCAACATACAATGTATTGGGATTTGGCGTTTTAATATATGAATTAACCTGTCTTGCATCAGAAAACAAAGTATAATCATCTGTCTTTGTCTTTTCTGTCAAAAAACCACATTCAATTATATCAAGTTCAGATATGGAAAGTCTTTCTAAGATTCCTGTAATCGTATCCTTTCCAAACTTCCACTGATTTATATATCCACCATCACGCAATGTACAATCCAATAAATTTACTTTACACATATTAATCCTCTTTTTTATCTCTATACTTAAACCATGCATTCGCTACCATAAAATCAAATGGTTCATTTATGTCAATCGCTTCCTCACGTCCAACCTTTACCATATATGGGTTGTCCCCTATTCTTCTGCCATCATCCAGAATAAGCTTTCTTCCATATAGATACAGACCTGTAGTTTCCACAAACATTTCATCAAGATCCTGTGTTCGTGGTATTCTTTTCACGTCATAGTTAAAAGGGTGGCCATCTCTCCACAGGAAGTCATGACAAGGTGTAACTGTTGCTGCCGAATCATATCCAAGCTCTGTCACAGCCCTAAGACCTTCCTCGACAGATTTCTTTGACAAAAATGGTGCTGTAGCATGAGCCAGAACATATGTCTCCGCTTCCACATCTTTTGCAAACGACTGCAAAACTTCAGTTATAAGAGTTTTACTGCTGTCAAGTTTTTTGTCTCTGCACAGATATTTAACACCCTCCGGCAGATATTCTTTAATCGAAGCATCACTGCAGTAAACGTAAATCTCATCAATACCTTTAACGCTCTGAAGAGTAGACAAAATATACTGTATAAGTGGTTTGCCACCATCAAATGATTTTGTATTCTTTCCAGGTAATCTTTCATTATTTAATTTAACAGGCACAAAAGCCACAACTTTTTTCATATGAACCTCCATTCTTATTCCATCATGCATTTTACATTGGCATAAGACCTTCTTTCATAAGAAGTTTCTCTGTACGCCATTTTTCTTTTTTGTACTGTTCTACTATTTCTGCTGCCTGACGCAAAACATTGTCTGTATTTTCATTCTCTCTTTTCTGCATTGCATATTCCATTGCACGAAGTTTTCCTTCAAGTATCATTTTTTCAGTAACTTCTATAGGTCTGATCTTTATATCTGCTCCGGAATTTTCCAGTTTTTTCTCTAATGTCATCATTTTCACCCCCTCCAAAATTTCTTTATCTTTTGAATAAAACCAGATATCATATTCTCTCCTGCCCTTTTCATCAGATATGAGCAATAGAATTTTTATCATATATTCTTTTCTTAACCACGGAATATAAAATAATGAATTATGCTGTCCGGCTTCCAAAAAAATAATTGTATCTTTTTCACTAAACATTTCATCGTCCATATCTAAAAGACTGTATCCGTATCCTGCATCTATCCAGATATTTCTGCCATCCCCCTCCTTGTCAAGACAATCAACATCAAGATTCTCCAAAAAGTTTTCCAGAAACAGGGCATTGGCATTGGGATAATGTAATGACTGTCCATCATATATACGCTCAATAATTTTTGAAGCAGCATAATAAAGATGCAGTCTTTCATAATGAACCTCTATCTCATCTCCAAAAAGATAAACCTTTTTGCAGCAATGACGCATACCTCCAATCGATGTTGAATTAGGTGTTATAACCTCTTCTGCTTCTTTTGACAACATGAATGGAAGAAGCTCCGATGGTATAGAACGTTTAACAACAGTACATCCCGAAAACATTTTTTCATATGGCACATAACGATCTTTCGGATGCGGCTTTATAATCAGATTACTGCCAGCAGCAAAATAATCCACAAGTAACTTAGTCATTTTTTTTCTGTATTTCAACTTCACGGATTTTCAGATTATTGTAATACTGGGTTAAAAATACAACTGTTTTTTTATGCTCTGGCATCGGAAGCATTTCACCGTCATAAAGTGATATGATCTGAAGTCTTGTACTCCTGTCCATCTGACACATTATTTTATATATAGAATAATCAATTGCTTTTTCATCATAAAAATCCTTGGGCTGATTATCCATATCACAAAGTTTTCCCTTGACGATACGATTTCTTCCTGCTCCCTGAAGATATTCACATATAATATAATTCTGAGGTGTTGATTCTTTCATAAGGTTAAGATATCTTGTCTCATCACCTAAAAGTCCACTTGCATCTTCCATATAATAATATGGTATCTTATTGCTAAGAAGATAAACTCCGACAGACCACTGGTCTCCCGCAACATATAATTCATTGAACTGTTTAAATCCTGCCGGATACCATTGAAGCAAAACATCATTCATATCTTTTATGACATTTTCAATTTCTTCAGATTCACTTCTTTCAGTAAGTTTTCTTCCAACTTTTCTTCTAAATTCAGCTTCCGGAATTACGAGTATATCTTCAAACCATCCTCTCTCTTTTATCTTCTGAATAAAGACTTCCAAATCCCCCTTTTGGGACATGTATTCAGTTATCATAAGAACTGCCTTTTCATTTTTATGAAAATATACCTTATGTACTATACTGTACAAGACATGATATGCTGTAGAACCATGATATAAAATCATTCCATAAACCTCCTTTCAAGACGTTGAATGGAAGACTCTCCTGCCAAAAGAATGTCTGCCATTTCATATGCGGAAATACATGGCAGATTATTATCCATATCAATTTCTTTTATGATCCTGAAATATTCATTTATTCCGCCATACATTTTTTCCTTTTCCTGTATAGGGAGCATCGGTGCCTGCGCAAATGATAATGCATCTTTATCAATTTTTAGCAAGACCGGCAGTTCCATTTGAAATAAGCCATGAAATGTTCTTTCCGTTCTTTCCTGTATACCTTTTTCAATTCCATTATCCGTAAAATATGATCTTAGTGACAAATATTCATAATCGAGTTCAATACCTAACTCTTTTATTCTTTGAACAAAATACATTCCGCCTTCGCTATTTTCTGTGATATCCACAAGCAATACTGATTCTTTATCCTGCAAAAAACTCTTCACATATTCAACCACACCATCGTCTTTTCTTATATGACCATCTCTTGAACTATCAATCCACCCATCAACAAATTCGTTACGAACACGTTCGATCTTATATGATGGTGCATTAAACCCGAATACGCTTGCTACTCTGTCTGCCGGAATCTTATCAAGAATTGGCATCTTCTGAAAGATCGTCTCCCATTCCAGACTGTACCGCGGCTTGTTCGCCGCAATATATGACCACTCTATATCTGATGCATCGCCAAAATATTTTCTATATAACTGTACCAATATATGGTCAGCACTTCCTAAAAAAGCTACCTGTCTTTTTCCGGCTCTTTTGAAAACCTCATGCAAAAATCCATATGCCACAGGAGCTATATAAAGAACTGCTGTCTGATATTTATCGCTCCTTGAAAACGGTCTGCTATAGTTTAGATTTCCCTCTATATGACGATAGAGTCCGCCAAATGGAGAAGTAAACTCAGGAATGTTATTTCTTTTTAGGAAAAATTCGGGTGGAGTATAATAGCTTGCTGTATTCCCTTTTCTTCTCTGCCTTAAAATATATTTATCATAATCAGATGCATATATACGTACATTTTTGTCATACCCTTTTTCCTGACGTTTATATTTCTTTATATACTCTGAAAGAAGTCTGGAAATCTTTTTATTATTCTGTGATGTCACTATGATTTCTGATATACAATTGATAGAATGTTTTTTCAGAATTTCTTCAAACATTTCTTTCGGATAACTGCTGTCTATAATTGCTGTCACCTCCGTCTGATTAGCAACAGCCGTATCAAGATTGTCAAGAACAAAATGATTGATAAGAACAGAATCTGACACCAGCTTTATTTCATATTCCGAAAAAATCGGTGTATTAAGTTCTACACTAATTTTTTTATAGATTTCATCAATCGGAACTCTTGTATCGTCGTATTTTTTTCTTGCTGCTGCAAAACCGTCTACTCCAAGAATTTTTTCCAACTGAATAAATAAAGCTTCTTCAGAAAGTACGGGCTGTAACAGGCTTCCCCACATATCCGTAATGATATGCCTGTAATCAAGCATCACTTTCATGCTCTGAGTAAGTTTCAATCTATAGTAACTTAAATCTATCCTGTCATTTTTCATGCCTGCCAGTCTAAGCGGTCTGGAACTTTTCAAAATTCCATAATGAAAACGAAGTTTTAGAAGATTCTTAGCAAATGTAACCGGCTTCCTTCCTGCCCAATTGCCACATTTTTTTAGATAAACTTCTCCGTAATAAGAAACTTCTCCATTTTGATTTGTCAATGTGTGAAATAATATTTTCTGTAAATTTATACTCATATCTGTCCTCATCTTACTTCTTTGATAATTGCGAGTATATTACAGTGATGTAAATAACATTTATTCTTTATGTAAATTGCCTGTAAAAAATAAAAAGAAGACTATTTCTATTCATTTGAATAAAAATAATCCTCTTTCATGTATCATTCCATCCTGGAATAAATTTCACTTTCTGCTTTCTGACGAATAAATGATATAAGATTTATCTTGTCAGATAAGACTTCCAACTATATGAACAATAAGAGCCGCAGCCCATGCAACAAAGCACTGCCATAGCACAATGTAAACCGCCCACTTAGTACCAAGTTCTCTTTTGATTGATGCGATAGCTGCAACACATGGAGTATACAGAAGGCTGAATACAAGAAGTGACGCTGCCTGAAGTGAAGTTAATACTGATGCAACACCGGCTGAAGCTCCAAATAATACTTCAAGAACCGATACAACACTTTCTTTTGCTATAAATCCACTGAACAATGCAGTTATAACCCTCCAGTCACCAAGACCAATTGGCTTGAACACCGGTACAAGTGCACTTGAGATTATGGCAAGTATACTATCCTGCGAATCTTTTACAAAATTAAATCTGGCATCAAAACTCTGTAAGAACCATACGATCATTGTCGCAATAAGAATTACGGTGAATGCTTTCTGTAAAAAGTCTTTTGACTTTTCCCATAAAAGCTGTACGACATTTTTGGCACTAGGCATCCTGTAATTTGGAAGCTCCATTACGAAAGGAACTGCCTCTCCTTTAAACAAAGTCTTTTTATACACAAGTGCAATCAGTATACCAACTATAATCCCGGTTACATATAATAATGTCATAACAAGAGCTCCCTGCTTAGGGAAAAATGCACCTACAAAGAATGCATATATAGGAAGCTTCGCTGTACAGCTCATAAATGGAGTAAGAAGTATCGTCATCTTACGGTCACGTTCACTTGGAAGTGTCCTTGATGCCATGACAGCCGGAACAGTACAGCCAAATCCTATAAGCATCGGCACTATACTTCTGCCTGACAGACCTAGCTTTCTAAGAAGCTTGTCCATAACAAATGCAACTCTCGCTATGTAACCGCTGTCCTCAAGTAAGGACAGGAAGAAAAACATTGTTACGATAATTGGCAAGAAACTAAGTACACTTCCGACACCGCTAAATATACCATCTATGACAAGACTGTGTATAACTTCATTGACATTGCCTGCTTTTAAAATATTATCCGTAAACTCTGTCAGTTTATCTATCCCCATTTCCAATAATGTCTGCAGTCCTGCACCTATTACATTGAATGTGAGGTAGAATACAAGCCCCATAATAGCTATAAATATTGGAATTGCTGTATATTTTCCTGTCAAAACTCTGTCAAGCTTCTGGCTTCTAAGGTGCTCGCTGCTTTCTCCAGGCTTTGTGACACATGTATCACAGACTTTCATAATAAATGAAAATCTCATATCTGCTATCGCTGCTGTTCTGTCAAGTTCTCTTTCCTTTTCCATCTGAACAGATATATGCTCAAGCATATCAAGCTCATTTTCATCAAGCTTTAACTGCTTAAGTATAAGCTCATCACCCTCTATAACCTTGCTTGCTGCAAAACGTACAGGAATCCCCGCCGCCTTCGCATGATCCTCTATCAGATGAATAACTGCATGAATACAGCGGTGAACTGCTCCACCATGATCTGTCTGCTCGCAAAAATCCTGTCTTGCAGGTTTTTCCTGATATTTGGCAATGTGAATCGCATGATCTACAAGCTCGTCAATACCCTGATTTTTGGCTGCTGATATCGGTACAACAGGTACACCGAGCATACTTTCCATAGTATTTACATCAACAGAACCGCCATTGCCATTTATCTCATCCATCATATTGAGTGCAATAACCACCGGAATATCCATCTCCAAAAGCTGCATTGTAAGATAAAGATTACGTTCTATATTGGTTGCATCTATTATATTGATAATCGCTTTTGGCTTGCTTTCAAGTACGAAGTTTCTTGATACAAGTTCTTCACTTGTATATGGTGACATAGAATAAATCCCCGGAAGATCCGTAATTGCTGTATTGCTGTGCCCAAGAATCTGACCATCCTTTCTGTCAACCGTAACACCTGGAAAGTTTCCTACATGCTGTCTTGAACCTGTTAACTGGTTAAATAATGTTGTCTTTCCACAGTTCTGATTGCCAACAAGTGCAAATGTAAGTTCTGTTCCTTCCGGAAGCGGATTTTCATGTTCTTTAGAATGATATTTTCCTGGTTCACCGAGTCCCGGATGTTCATATTTCTTACTTTTTGACCCTGCATTCACCTCTGCATCGTCATTTTCTGCCGGCTCTACTTCTATCTTTGCTGCATCATCAAGACGAAGTGTCAGCTCATAGCCATGTATTCTTACTTCAATCGGATCACCCATTGGCGCATATTTGACAACGGTCACCTTTGCTCCCGGTATAAGTCCCATATCAAGAAAGTGCTGACGGCTTGCACCACTTCCACCAACTACTGTAACCGTAGCACTCTTACCTATCTTTAGTTCTTTTAAAGTCATAATATATAACCTCCATATGTATATAACTTTCTGCTATATACTTCCGTAATATATTATCACAATCATACACTATTGCCCATATTTAAATACTATTTTCTGTTCTGCATATCTCCATAAATGTTTCAAACATCCATTTTGAATCATTATCTTATAAACTTTTATCAGCGTAAGTATTTCTATTGATATTTAATTTATAATCCCGACAAAGTTCTCATAACTAAATCAACATCCTTATTCTCAAGTTCCTGAATAATATGCAAATATGTTTTCTGAGTTGTTGTCATACTTGCATGTCCGAGTCTCCGGGCAACACTTGCAATGGATACCCCAGCAAATAATAAAAGTGATGCATGAGTATTCCGTCCATAAAGATATTTCTTGTTATGAAGTTGTAACTACCGAAA
>CAZFFA010000066.1:0-11695 GCA_964517955.1 uncultured Jutongia sp.
ACTCGGACAGCTCGATATGATATGGGAAAATAAAGAAGCTTCTTTTATAAAAGCAGAAAGTATGGTTAAGGAAGCAAAAGAAGCTAAGGCAGACATGATCGTTTTTCCGGAGATGACTCTGACAGGCTTTTCTATGAATCTTGATAAGATAGGAGAAGATCCTGACAATTCATGGTCTGTATCAAAGATGAAGGAATGTGCCGGAGAGAATAATATAGCCATAGGTTTTGGATGGTCGGCATCACCTGTTCCTCCATGTAAAAAAGGAACCAATAGATTTACTCTTATAGATAAAGAGGGAAATGTTGTTACAGAGTATTGCAAGATCCATCCTTTTACATATGGCGGTGAGGCAGAAGTATATGAAGGTGGAGATGAGATCATAAGTGTTCCTTTTTTGGGACATACGATAAGTCTTTTCATATGTTATGATCTTAGGTTTCCTGATATATTTCAGATTGCGTCAAAAAAGTCGGATTTCATGATTGTTATTGCAAACTGGCCAAGTGTCAGAAGCATACACTGGCAGACACTTTTAAGAGCGAGAGCGATAGAAACACAGTCATATGTCATAGGGGTAAATTGTTATGGCAACAGAGACAATGTATATTCAGGAGATAGTCTTGCGGTTGATTCTATAGGAAATATTTTGGGAGAGATATCAGGCAGAGAGGGTGTTCTGATATGTGATATTGATGATAGAGCATGGAATCTGAGAAAGAAATTTGATACATGTGGTGACCGAAGAGAAGATTTATATCAGAAATGGAGAGAAAAATGAGACAGTATGAATTAGTTATAAGAATAGCACAGGTACATCATCTTATTGATGAACATAAATACAACAAAGCTCTGACTGTAATCAGAACAATAGATATAAGACAGGTTAAAGGTCTTAGCGATCTTAGTGCATTTGCAGAAGTATTTACAAAGACAGAACAATTTGATGCTGCTAAGGCAACATATCTTCGTATATATAGAAAATCAAGAACAAGAAGGGTTCTTTACAGACTTATATATCTTGCTATAAGAACAAATTCGCTTGATGAAGCAGAGGAATACTATCAGGAATTTGTAAGAATGAATCCAAATGCCAGAGATGCACTTATTCTTCGATATAGAATAGATAAGGCAGCAGGAGCACCGATAGGACAGCTTATAGAGATCCTTGAGGCATTAAAGGAAGAAGAGTATATAGAAGAATGGGCATACGAGCTTGCAAAGCTTTACTATAAGGCCGGACGTTATCAGGAATGTCATGAGGAATGTTCAGATATTGTATTATGGTTTGGTCATGGAGAAATTGTTGACAGAGCAAAGAAGCTCAATGAATATCTTGAGAAAGACACTAAGGTGGTATTCTGGGATGATACAGATTTTACAGATAAAGAAAAAGCTGAGCCAAATCCTGATGACACAGGTTCTCTTCCAGATTTAGATGAGTATCTTCAGGCTAAATCAGTGGCAGAAAGAAGAAGGGAAGAGGAAGAAAGAAATAATAGTGCTGCAGAGGAATCTGTGGATAATTATGAGCCAGAGAAAGAAGATATTGAACCGGAAGAAAAGTCAGTTGATATAAAGAAACATGATATGCCTGAAAATATGCCTGAAAAAGATATGTCTGAATTTGCAGGTGCAGATTTATCAAAAGATGATGAAGATGTTTCTGATGGTCTTGCAGCAGAGAAAATGAAAGAAGATCTTGCATCAGAAGTAACAGGACAGATGGAAGAAAAAGTATCAGATGAAGCTAACGATACCAAAAATGATATTAAATCAGATGACGTGAAGGAAGATGATGACGATTCGGATGATTTTATAGACGATTATGAAGATGATTTTGATGATATGGAAGAGACAGATTTTACTAGATTTGCCCTGGAAGGTCTTCAGAAATTGTCAGGTCTTTTAAAGCTTGGAGGCAGAAAAGGAAAGTCTGAAAAAATGACGAAAGAAAAAGCGGAAGAGATTATAAAAGAAAAGTTTGAAAAACCTCTGGAAGAAAGTCTTAAGAAGCCTGCAAGATCAGAAAGAAGCATAAAAGAAAAGAACACAAAAGAAAAGTCTGCAAAAATAGCCAAAGAAAGAGTTGACAGATCAATCAAGGAAGGACCTGAAAAATCTGCAAAAGAAAAGCCTGTAAGATCTTTCAGGGAAAGACCGGAAAGACCTGTAAAAGAAAAGGCTGACAGATTAACAAAAGAAAGAGTTGAACAGCCTGTAAAAGAGAAGAAAGAAGCAGCACCTGTAAAGATAAAGCCTATAGTGAATTTTTCACAGTCAGGAACAGGAATTACACAGGATCTGTCTAAGGAAATTGCGGCAATAGTAGAGGCTGAACATAGAGAGCAGCTTAAAGAAAAGGCTGTAACAATTATAAAGGAACATGTTAATTCTAAACAAAATGAATTTGTTACTGACGTTGAGAAAAATGCTGATGAAAAATCTGCAGATATTCCGACAGACGTTGAAGAGATAGGTAAACAGATAAAAGCAGCAAGTGATGAAGAAATTTTCAAATATGGAGAAATGAATGATGAAATTCCTTACGAAATAAAAGAAGCTGCCGCCGTAAAAGAAAAAAAGTATGAATATACTGCAGAAAAGCAGGAGCCTATTGCAGAAGAAAAAATTCCGGAAGAAGCGATGGAAGAACAGCCGGAAGCAGAAGAAGTTCCAACAGAAATTTTAAGAGAAACAGCAGGAGAATTGCTTCCTGATGATCTTCCAACTACGAGAGCATTACACTGTTCGCTTGAAGATATTCTGGCACTTATTGAAGGAGAAACTGATCCATCACATTTCGTACTTGTAGGAAATGGAGAAGAGAAGATCGTTGGTATAACCAAGCGTATAGTAAGGGTTATGAGTAAATGCGGTTATGCAAGTATGGGACGCATAGCAAAGATCAATGCAAGACAGCTTAATACCATGAGGATAGATGATTTTAAAGATCAGCTTAAGGGAAACTGTATTCTTGTAGATGAGGCGGCAGAGCTTTTATTCCCTACTATCAATAAGCTGTTTGATCTTATGGATGAGTTTTATGGCGACTTTATAGTTATACTTGCCGACGAAGGTGATACGCTCGATCAGTTATTTAGATTTACGCCTTCGCTTGGAAGGAGATTTAAGTATATAATTGATATTCACAAATTCAACGAAGATGATTACAAAGATTAAAAATTGAGGAGGTAAATATGCCTTTAAATTCAGAAAGAGTTGTTAATGTTATTGGACATATAAATCCTGATACGGATTCAGTGTGCTCTGCTATAGCATATGCCAAATTAAAAAGAGAAGTTACAGGTAAAAAATATGTAGCAAGAAGAGCAGGACAGATAAATGCAGAAACGAGATTTGTACTTAAAAAATTTGGTGTTCTGCCACCTGATTATATGAGTGATGTGCGTACACAGGTGCTTGATATTGATGTAGAAAGAGTAAAGGGGGTACCGGAAGACATATCTCTTAAGAAAGCATGGGAGATAATGCGTACAGGTACATTGCAGACCCTTCCTATTGTTGACAGTAAGGATCATCTTATTGGTCTTATTACTATAGAAGATATTGCTAAATCATACATGGATGTATATGACAGCCGTATTATCGCCAATGCAAAGACGCCATTTCACAACATTATAGAAACACTTGAGGGGGAGATGGTATATGGTCATCCTGATGAAGAAGTAGAATCAGGGAAATGCCTTATAGCAGCAGCCAATCCTGATCTCATGGAAAGCTATATAGAAAAGGAAGACATTGTTATACTTGGCAATAGATATGAGTCACAGCTATGTGCCATAGAAATGGGTGCAAAGTGCATAATTGTCTGTGATGGTTCCATGGTGTCATATACTATTACAAAACTTGCAGAGAGTAAGGGCTGTTTTATTATAAAAAGTCCTTATGATACATTTACTGCATCGCGTCTTATCAATCAGAGTATACCTATCAGATTTTTTATGAAAAGTGAAAATCTGATCACATTTGGTCTTGGTGAATATATAGATGACATACGTGAGATCATGGCAAAGAAAAGATATCGTGATTTCCCTATACTTGACTGGAATGGCAGATATTTTGGTATGATATCACGAAGAAGTCTTCTTGGTGCACGTAAAAAACGTCTTATACTTGTTGATCACAATGAACCGTCACAGGCAGTTGATGGTATAGAAGAGGCAGAACTTCTTGAGATAATTGATCATCATCGTATAGGAAGTATCGAGACGATGGGACCTGTATTTTTCAGAAATCAGCCGCTTGGCTGTACAGCTACGATAATATATCAGATGTATCACGAATATGGTGTAGATATTTCTCCTGATATAGCAGGCCTTCTTTGTTCTGCTATATTGTCAGATACACTCATATATAAATCGCCGACATGTACTGAAACTGATAAGGCGGCGGCAGAAGATCTTGCAAGGATAGCCGGAATTGATGTTCATCAATATGCTTCTGAGATGTTTGCGGCAGGAAGTAATCTTGCTGCAAAATCGCCGGAAGAGATATTCTATCAGGATTTTAAGAAGTTTGTTGTCGGGGAGTCAGTGTTTGGTGTTGGCCAGATTACATCCATGACACAGAGCGAGCTTGAAGACATCAAGGGGAAACTTCTTCCATATATGCAGAAAGCACTGTCAGACCATGACATATCGATGCTCTTCTTCATGCTCACAGATATAATGCATGCAAGCACAGAACTTCTTTATGCGGGAAATGGTGCAAGAGAGCTTGCAATTGAAGCATTTCATCTTCCGGAAGATACAGAGCGTATTATACTAAAAGATACTGTATCAAGAAAGAAGCAGATAATACCTGCCATGATGATTGCTTTGCAGGAAGAATAAAATGTTACCTGCAATATAAGAAAAAAGGCAGACCGTTCAATTCTGAATGGTCTGCCCATTTTTTTACAGACTGTTTATCTTAGATAGAAGCTCCTGCTTTGACTGGACACCGACATTTGTTGATACACATTCGCCGTTTTTGAATATAAGAATAGTTGGGATTGACAGTATTCTATATTCTGATGCAAGATCCATCTGCTCGTCCACATTTACTTTGCCGACTACAACGTCATCAAGCTCTTTATCAATTTCATCTAATACAGGTGCCTGCATCTGGCATGGCCCGCACCATGATGCCCAGAAGTCAACAAGAACCGTTTTGTTATTGTCTAAAACATTTTCTTTAAAGTTATCTGATGTTAATGTTATCATAATCATTATCTCCTTTGCTTTTTTAGTGTTAGTATATACTAATTTGAGTAAATATACTATCAAAATTAAAATAAATACTTTTATAATAAATTAAAATATGATAAGATATTGTCATATTATTTATTGGAGGTTTATATATGGAAAATGTGAGTGTTGTGCGTTCTATACGTACAAAATTAGTTGCTCTGGTGGCTGCAGCAATTATGGTGGCAGGAATTTTAATGGTATTAACATATTCTCTTAATGTTAAAAGAGAAATGTCATCTTTGGCAAAAAATTATTTATACGATCTTTCGGTTTCGTATGGAGCTGTAATAGGGGATGAAGTTAAAGACAAGGGAAAAGATCAGGTACTTACAGCAGACAACCTTGCAGAAAAGCTTAAAGGCGTTGGACTTGAAGGCATGGAATCAAGCTATGTTTATGTTACATCACCTGATGGAACAATGTTGTACCATCCGACAGCAGATAAAATTGGAAAGTCAGTAGAAAATACTGTTGTAAAGGGTGTTACACAGGACTTGCAGGAAGGCAGAGATATAGAAAATAAGGTTGTTTCATATAAATTTCATGGTATTACTAAGTATGCGGCATATTATGTAAATGATACTAAAGATTATATACTCGTTGTGTCAGTTGATGAGGATGAGCTTTTTAATCCGGTAAATAAGATAAACAACAAAGGTATAATGGGACTTATTTTTGTCATTATAATCTGTTTTATAGTAACTGTCATTTTCATAACCAGAGGTATTACAAATCCTCTGCTTAAATTCGTTGAGAGGATTTCAAGAACTGCACAGATGGATTTTACAGATGATGGAAGTTCAGAAAAGCTTGATAAACGTTCAGATGAGATAGGTCTTATGTCAAAATCACTGACGGATCTTAGAAAACATCTTGTTGGAGTCGTGCAGGGAATACGTGACAATGGAGATACGCTGATAGAATCAGCAGAAGCACTTCATACAGGGGCAGAAGAGACCAATTCAACTATGGGACAGGTAGAAAAAGCAGTAAATGATATTGCTTTAGGAGCCGGCAGTCAGGCAGAAGAAACACAGGTAGCTACAGAAAATGTATTGTTGATCGGTGATATGGTTGAAGATACAAGCAGGACTGTAGGAGAGATGATGGAGTCTGCAAGAAGTATGCGTGAAGCCAACGACAATGCCCAGAGGATAATCGGAGAACTTCGTACAATTAGTAAGAAGACAAGCGAATATATTGAAACAATAGCAAAACAGACAGAAGTAACCAATGAATCAGCTCTTAAAATAGGGGATGCAACAAAACTTATTTCAGAGATAGCAAGTGAAACAAATCTTCTGTCACTCAATGCTTCTATTGAAGCCGCAAGAGCAGGCGAAGCAGGACGAGGCTTTGCTGTTGTTGCTTCACAGATACAGAAACTTGCAGAGCAGTCAACAGAATCCGCTGCAAGAATAGAGGAAATAATCAATGTCCTGCTTGAAGATTCACAAAATGCTGTATCAACTATGAATCAGGTAAAAGAGATTATGGACGAGCAGACAGAACATATCAGAAAGACAGATCAGGCGTTTGAACAGATTCATGAAGGTGTTGAGACATCTTTTGATGGAATGAAGCAAATTGCTGATAAGACAAAGAAGATGGATGAAGCACGTACCAATGTGGTAGATGTAGTAAATAATCTTACAGCTATTGCTGAGGAAAATGCTGCAACAACAGAAGAAACATCAGCATCTGTTGCTGAAGTGGCAAATGTGGTAACAACAATGCAGGAAAAATCAGAGGCATTGAATGTAATAGCAGAAGAACTTGAGAAAAAGATCAGTGTATTTAAGTTATAGATTTATATAACAGTTCAATATGAAAAAGGTAGATATTTGGGATAATGTTTGTTATAATAACACCGAATGTCCACATGGTGAAAAGACCGTGATGAAAATTGCGGTCTTTTTCTATGCAATTAAAAAATATATCAGAGGAAGGAATATGTGTCATGAAAAGAGTAAACTGGAAGGCAGAGCTGCTTACAGTACTTATTTTGGTACTTGTCATAGGCGGCATTTGTGGAACAAAGTATTACCAGAAGGTACAGAATGACAAAAAACTTGAACAGCAGGCAAAAAAGGCAGAAAAAAATGCTGTAAAAGGTGTAGATGATCTGCCGGGAAAGAAGATTGGTGTACAGATAGGAACAACAGGTGATATATATGTATCAGATTATGAAAAAGACGGTTCCGGTACAACAGTAGAAAGATACAACAAAGGTGCAGATGCGGTGCAGGCTCTCAAACTTGGCAAAATTGATGCCGTTGTAATTGATGAGCAGCCAGCTTTAGTATATGTAAAAAAGAATAACAATTTAAAAATTCTTGATGAGGAATTTGCCAATGAAGATTATGCTATATGTATAGACAAAGAAAACACTTCATTGAAGGATAAGATCAATAATGCACTTAGTACACTTAAAGAAAATGGAACACTTGATGAAATAAAAGAAAATTATGTTGGCTCAGAAGATGTTAAGGGAACAAAGCCATATAAGGAAAAAGATGTTGACAGAAAAAATGGAACACTTACTATGGCAACCAATGCAGAGTTTCCGCCTTATGAATATTACGAGGATAATAAGGTGACAGGCCTTGATGTTGATATGATGAGGGCTGTGTGCGATGAACTTGGCATGACATTAAAAGTCGAAGATATGGCGTTTGATTCGATAATAGCAGCCGTTGATTCCGGTAAAGTCGATGTTGGTGTAGCCGGTATGACAGTTACGGAAGATCGTCTTAAAAATATAGATTTTTCAGACTCTTATACCAATGCAAAACAGGTGATTATAGTAAAGACATCTGCTGTATCTATTGAAAAGACATCATTTGCAGAGAAATTAAAAGATAACTTTATTACAGAAGGACGTTATAAGTTCATTACAAAAGGTCTTTGCAATACACTTGTGATTACAATATTTGCTGTAATTATAGGTATAGTGCTTGGTTTCCTTATTGCCATAATACGTACAAGCCATGACAGAAATGGTGGTCTTATTGTACTTAACTGGCTTGCCAAATTATATCTTACAATAATAAGAGGGACTCCTGTGCTTGTACAGCTCCTGATTATATTCTATGTAATACTTACATCTGTCAACAATAAGATACTTGTAGCGGTAATAGCATTTGGTATTAATTCCGCTGCATATGTTGCAGAAGTGGTACGTTCAGGTATTATGGCAGTTGATGCAGGACAGTTTGAAGCTGGACGAAGCCTTGGACTTAATTATAAGCAGACAATGTTCTATATCATAATTCCACAGGCTGTTAAGAATATACTTCCTGCACTTTGCAATGAGTTCATAAGTCTTTTAAAGGAAACATCAATAGCTGGTTATATTGGTCTTGTAGACCTTACAAAAGCCGGTGACATAATCCGTAGTGGAACGTATGAAGCGTATATACCGCTTATCACAGTTGCACTTATCTATCTTGTGATAGTCATTGTACTTACAACAGGAATCAATTATATGGAAAGGAGACTTAGAAAGAATGAGCGATAATAATGTGTTGATAAAAATAGATAATTTACAGAAAAAATTTGACGACCATGAAGTTCTGAAAGGAATAACAACTACAATATCGCAGGGAGAAGTAATTGCTATAATAGGTCCATCCGGATGTGGTAAATCTACATTCCTGCGTTCACTGAATCTCCTTGAGATTCCAACAGGAGGCACAATATCATTTGAAGGAACGGATATAACAAATCCTTCGGTTGATATAAATGCTATGAGAGAAAAAATTGGAATGGTTTTCCAGCAATTCAATCTTTTCCCAAATATGACTATCAAAGAGAATATAATGCTTGCACCTGTCAAAAGAAATAAAATGACAAAGGAAGAAGCTGAAAAGAAGGCAGAAGAGCTTCTTAGACGTATAGGCCTTGAGGATAAAGCAGATACATATCCTGCAATGCTTTCAGGCGGTCAGAAACAAAGAGTTGCAATTGTCAGGGCACTTGCGATGAATCCGGATGTAATGCTTTTTGATGAGCCTACATCTGCTCTTGATCCTGAAATGGTAGGAGAGGTTCTTAATCTTATGAAGGAACTTGCCAAAGATGGAATGACGATGGTTGTTGTTACTCATGAGATGGGATTTGCAAGAGAAGTTGCCAATAGAGTTTTATTTATCAATGATGGCAATATTCAGGAGGATGAAATGCCTGAAGAACTTTTTGACAATCCAAAGAACCCGAGACTAAGAGAATTTTTATCAAAGGTTTTGTAAAAAGATTTTCTAGTGTACTAGTAATTTGATATAAAAGATATAAAAATAAAAATGACGATACCTGAGTTTATTCATTGTATCGTCATTTATTTTTGCTGTGGATGCATATAGATGCATAAGGGAGATTGTATTTTAGATATTAATTGCTTACGGCATTTGATGAAGCAAGTTCTTCAAGGCTTGTTGTGATACTTTCAGATGTATGAGAAAGCATATCAACAGAGGCGGCAATCTGTTGCGTTGCTGCTGCAAGATTCTGTGTACGGTCATTGACTTGTGTTACTACATCTATCAAAGTAGAAGCTTCATTATTAAGTTTTGTAATTGCCTCATGGATCTTTTGGTGACTTTCATCACTGCTTTGTGCAGTATCTTTAGAACTCTGGGCAAGAGAATTAATTTCATTGGCAACAACTGCGAAACCACGTCCTGCTTCACCTGCTCTGGCAGCTTCTATAGAAGCATTGAGGGCAAGAAGGTTTGTTTGTGATGCTATAGATACAACTTCTTCGTTATTGGATGATAAAGTCTCAAGTAAATCGGTTATGCCATTGAGTGCATCCTGTAACTGATGACAGAATTTTTCTACATTCAGCATTTCATTTGAGATTGCAGTGCTTTCATTGGCATTGGCAGTATTGCCATTTGCCATCTCATGGATAGAAGTGTTAAGTTCGTCACATTCATAATTGATTTCTTTCACAGTTGATTTGATAACCTGTTGCTGCTGTTCAATAATAGCTTTTTCATCTTTAATCTGATCTGCAAGTCCAACTGCAAGTTCACGTTCTTTCTCTACCTGTGATTTCACATAATAAATACAGTTTTCCTTTTTATTAAATCCATTGTAAATTGCAGTTGCCATCTGTGTACATGTAGCATAGCCACAGCATGAACAATTGATACAACGTGACTCGTGAGTTGTTTTGTCCATATCATTAAATACAGTATTTAACTCTGATTCCGATAGAGTTTTATAATTTACGGCAGATGATTTATCAGTATACTTTCTTATGAAATCATTAAGGTCAAGGGATGCAAACTGTTTGTTAAGTTTTTTAAGTCGTTTTGCAGGTGAAAGGTTTTTCGACCATGCATTTGTAAGACTATTCTTTTTGCTTTTTTCTCTGATATCCATAATATTATACAGATTATCATCTGTATGTGATTTCTCTTCCTCTATAGCTGTACCATAGATACAGCCTTTAGAACAATTAAGTGCATCAATAAACAGATAAGGAGTTTTTCCGTTTCTGATACGATCCATATTGTCATTGAGGAACTTATAAGCATGTTTTTCACCTTCAATCTGGCGTATGTAAACGCTTTCACCACAGAACCAGTAAACATTTTCCTTAAGTCCGCCGGGCATAGGATAAATAGAACCGAGGCCATATTCTATCTCGTCTTTGCAGGATTGACCTGAAATATTGTGCTCACGTACATATTTTAAGAGATGGTCAAAAGTCACATTGTATGAGATATAGTGTCCACAGTTATCATCATCAATTTCCTTTTTCTTAGCAATGCAAGGACTTATAAATGCCAATTTATCAGTGATATTCATATATTTTTTAGCATAAATTGCTGCACACATCATAGGACTGTGTATAGGGAAAAGCTTAGGTATAAGTTCCGGAATATACTTTTCTATATAATCTACAACAGCTGGACAGGGTTGGGAAATTCCACCTTTGAAATTATGTTTTGTAATATAATTCAAGTATCCCCATGTAGTTATATCAGCACCAAAAGAAACGCTTATCATATGATTGACACCGAGTCCTTTTAAACCACCCAGAATCCTTTCATACTCATTTGGATAATTGGCCATAAATGCAGGGGCAATCAATATAGAGATTTTTTCGCCCTTTGCCAGATCAGCAAAAAAACGTTCTGTATCATCTGTATGTTCTCTTGCATTGTGTTCACATACATCAAAACAGGCACCACATGCTATACACTTATCGTTATCTACGGAGATAATATCCCTGCCATTGTTTGATGTAGAGATGTTTGCACCCATACAGCTACATGCTCCAATACATTTGTTACAACCTATACAATTATCGTTAGTAATAATTAAAGAATCCATTGTTATCCTCCCAATAATATGATTTATAGATACTTTAATTATATAACTCAAACTTCGCACTTGAAAAAGTGCCTATACACCTTGAAAATTCAATA